>CAZKMO010000194.1:0-5549 GCA_964554015.1 uncultured bacterium | reverse complement strand
TCAAAGTAACTTTTCCCGAAGCTTATAGACAAAATGGGATCGGATCTGCATATGATGCTTCAATCTCTGCAAAATGGTCCATTCCTTTGGATCAAATAAAAATGAAAGTGAATATTTGGCAAGCTGAACCAGATTTGCTTGTAGGAAACATGTCGAAATATATCTCCGATAAATTACCTAATTCTTACTTGAAGTCTTTACCTGATACAGGACATCTTTGGATTCTAGATCATATGAAGGAAGTATTAGAAACTTTGATATCTTAAAAAAACGGTATAACTAAATCATGAACAAGGATCGAAGCCATGTAGGGTGGGCCAACGGCCCACCAATAAGTAACGAAGTATTTTTTGAGCTAAAAAATAAATGTCAAATGGCGCAGAAAAGCGGGGGCTCAGCCCCTGTATAATAACCGCACCAGGGTACAACCCTGGCGCGAGCAAGGGCAATAAAGGGACAATCATATACAAATAATTTCACAAGGAGGATACATTGAAAAAAAATGAGATTATTAGAAATGTTGCGCTTATTATAGTATTTTGCACTGTAGGCATTATCTTATTTACAGAGAATGTTCGAACAGTTCAGATTATAGGATTGTTTGCTTGTGGAGCAGTTGCAGGAGTTTCATTGTCAAGAATAATAGTTGCAATAAAGAAAAAAAAGAACCCAGAATAATATTATCAATACATTTTTTCTGTTTTTTCGATCGCCTCGGGTATCTTACCCGAGGCGCATAATCTGTGGGCTTGCCAGCCCACAAAATCGGATCGTCCTGGGGCTTTGTGACCCCTTCGGCATTACTCAGGGTAGGCCTGGACGCATAATAACCGCACCAGGGTAGAATCCTGGCGCGATCAAAGAAGTAATTGAATATCCAATATATTAAGGGATTCTATGATGAATATACTAAAACTATTCTTTGCAACAGCTTTGATAGTAATCTCCTTTAATAGTTGTTTTAATAAAAACCCTAGATCTACTACTAATATCGAAGGATTGTGGATATCGACTGAAAAAACATCTTCTCTATTTGAGCCGTGGGCACAACAAGTTGCATTGTTAATCAGAAGAGATAGTACTGAAACATTGACAGCCCGTGGTTTTTTCCTGAAAAACAACGAGTCCATAGCTGAATGGAAGTTTATTAATGTAGAATATGATACTATTGTAAAAAGAATTTCTCTGCTTGATGAAGATTCAGATACTTTAATATGTAACCTGAATACTGAAAATGAAATTCTTTATGGAGCGGTACATTCCCAAGATGAGAAAAATCCATTAAATTTTGTTCATGCGGACAAAAATCTTGAAATCAGATTATTGTACCTGCGAGTTCCTGATAAAAACGGAAAGATATCTTATTCCTGCAAAAAACCCGAACAAATTGATGATGGTCTGGAAACAGAATCTATCTATAGATATACCAGTGATTCTTCCTTAATTTTCAATTTGATGAAAGAAGTCATCAATCAGAAATACGGTAAAATAAAATCACTTTTAATACTAAAAAATAACAAATTAACAGCAGAAGAATATTTTTATGGTTATAACCGGAATGATATGCAACAAATTCGTTCATGCACAAAAAGTGTTACTTCATTACTGCTTGGAATCGCACTGGATCATCATAAAGATATAGATATTGAACAACCTGTATTTGGTTTTTTCCCAGAATATGATTCATTAAAATCCGGAGGAAAAGAAAAAATCACATTAAAACATATTTTAACCATGACAGCGGGCCTGGAGTGGAATGATTATCCTCCAGAGATGTTTAAAACCGATGATTGTTTCCGATATATTCTTAGCCGGCCAATGGCAGGTAAGCCGGGTGAACAATTCAGATATAATAGTGGTTGTTCTGTTCTTCTTGGAGGTATCATTCAATTCCTTGAGACAAAAAAAGTTCTGGCATTTGCTGAAGAGTTTCTTTTTACACCAATGGGTATTACAGACTACATCTGGGAAAGCCATAAAAACGATATATTACGGTGCGGCGAAGGACTCAGCTTACGTCCCAGAGACATGGCTAAAATCGGATTATTGGTTCTTAACCATGGCAAATGGCAGGATAAACAGATTGTTTCAAAAGAGTGGATACGCGAATCCACTGAACCGCATGTCCAGGAGAGCAAATTCTTTAACTATGGGTATCAATGGTGGCATCATTCCCAAAATAATTTGCAATGGTGGAAAGAACCAAATGCCACATCGTCCAAAGAGTATGATCTAATCACTGCGCTTGGCTATGCCGGTCAATATATCATGATAATCAGGGATTTAGACCTGGTCGTAGTCACTACAGCATCGGATTTTGAAAGTGGTGAAATCGCACGCAGTAAAATTCCGATGGTCATTGAAGAAATCATTCCGATTTTTGAAGATGACTGATTATAGTGCACAATGATATTATAGTGGTTTAACAATCGCATGAACGCAGACAAATCCGCTTGTCACACCTTTTATGCCAAAAGTCGCGCCAAACGATTTCACCGATTATGCTAAGTGTTAACCAATAGGGGAGTGAAGCATGAATAAAACGGAAAAGTTTTGGGACAAAGTATCAGAAAAGTTTGATAAGCTATCCGTAAAATTAGATGAGACTGAAATCAAGACTCTTGAAAACACCAAAAAATATCTCAGGGTCAGAAATATTGTTTTAGATTACGGTTGTGGGACAGGAACCATGGCCATTGAAATTAAAGATAAAGTAAAAAAGATTCATGGCATTGATATATCGTCCAAAATGATTGATGTCGCAAAAAGGAAAGCGGCTGAGCATAAAATTGAAAATATAGCTTTCGCCCAATCAACAATATTTGGGGAGCGATACAAGAAGGAATCATTTGATGTGATCCTGGCTTTTAATATTCTTCATTTTTTAAAAGATACCCAGAAGGTTTTAACCAGGATAAATGAATTATTGAAACCGGGAGGATGGTTTATTTCTGTAACACCTTGTTTGGGTGAGAAGAAGTCGTTTAAAAATATTCTTATATTCCTTTTAGTGTTTCTCCAAACTAAAATAGGAATGGTTCCCTATATGAGATTTTTTAGAATCTCTGCCATTAAAAATTCAATAGCGAGTAACAATTTCCAAATTATTGAAACTGAATGTTTGAATAGTCATACACAACAGTATTTCATGGTAGCAAAGAAGAACCCGTCGGGGTAAACCCCGACCTACGGGACTTGAAAGGTCCCCTTTCTGCTCCATCTGTGGCCTGTTCAACAGGATCAAACGCCATTGGCGATGCTTTCAGAATTCTTCAGAGAGGAGATGCAGACATCATGCTTGCCGGGGGTTCCGAAGCAGCGATAAACCCATTGCCATGCGGAGGATTCTGTGCCTCACGATCCATGACTCCAAATGATTGCGCTGAAAATGCCTCCAGACCCTTTGATAAAAATCGTGATGGTTTTGTGATGGGAGAGGGAGCCGGGATTGTTGTTTTAGAAAATTTAAAACATGCTTTAAAGCGAGGAGCAAGAATTTATACTGAAATCGTAGGATACGGCAATACGGCCGATGCTTATCACTTTACGGCACCTGAACCTGAGGGCGATGGTATGATCCGGGTTATGCAAGCGGCACTACAGGACGCTGATATGGATGTTAAAAAAATAGGATATATTAATGCGCATGGCACATCCACTGTTTTAAATGACAAATGTGAGAGTGCTGCTATTAAAAAGGTATTTGGCGAACATGCAAAAAACTTAAAGGTCAGCTCAATTAAATCGATGATTGGTCATCTTTTAGCAGCCGCAGGGGCTGTGGAGTTCGTGTCGACTGTAATGAGTGTGTTTACCGGTATGATCCCGCCAACCATTAATTATAAAGAACCTGATGCTGACTGTCCTCTTGATTATGTTACCAATGGCGCTGAATCACGTGATTTAAATGCGGCAATGAGTAATTCGTTTGGTTTCGGTGGAGGTAACGCTTGCCTCGTAATTATGAAATATGGAGATATAAATGAAAATTCCTAAACTTCGGATCGGAAGTTTATCCGCAGAGACACCTATCGTTCAAGGAGGTATGGGCGTCAGGGTTTCTCTTTCTTCGCTGGCTTCAGCAGTAGCTAACCAGGGCGGAATTGGCACAATTTCCAGCGTTGGTTTAGGGGATATAAAAGCTTCGGTAGATGAGTATGAAAGAACATCCAGGGAAGCATTAGTAAATGAGATCCGTAAAGCCCAGAGTATGACAGATGGCCACCTCGCAGTGAACTTGATGGGTGTGCTCAGCAACGCAGATGATCTTATAAAAACGTGTGTGCAAGAGGGAATAAAAATGATCGTATTCGGCGCCGGATTGCCAACGAAACTTCCGGCTCTTGTTCAGGATCCCAGTGTGAACCTTGTGCTCATCATCAGTTCTGCCAGAGTTACAGAATTAATCCTGCGATTGTGGGACAGACGATATGAAAGAACCCCCGATGGACTGATCCTGGAAGGACCTCTGGCCGGGGGACATCTTGGTTTTTCAACAGAACAACTGGAACATCCCGATGACTACTCCCTCGAAAAACTTTTGCCTGAAGTCCTGGAAGCTATTAAACCCTATGAAGATAAATACGGAAAGAAAATTCCTGTTATCACCGGAGGGGGTATATATAACGGAAAAGATATTGCGCGAATGCTTTCCCTGGGCGCTTCTGGTGTTCAGATGGGAACCCGTTTTGTTTGTACCGAAGAATGCGATGTGTCTCAGCAATTCAAGCAGGCTTATCTGGATGCAAAAAAAGAGGACATTGTTATTATAAAAAGTCCTGTCGGTATGCCTGGACGGGCCATAAATAATCCTTTTTTGAAGAACCTTAAAGTTAAAGGAAAGCTGAAAATAAAATGTCCCTATCAATGTCTCACGGCCTGTAAAGTCAAAACTGCGAGATATTGTATTGCACGGGCTCTTCTGAATTCCTATTTTGGTGATACCGACCACGGGCTTATTTTCTGCGGACAGAACACGTATCTTCTTGATAAAATTATTCCTGTTAGAGAACTCATCCAGGAACTTCTCTGCGAACTCAAAGAAGTATAATCGCATGCAGTTTTGTAGGACGGGATTTATCCCGCCAAATAATCCTGATCAACCTGAGAGACTCAAATAATGTGGGTATTGTAAACATGGGTAAGTGAATGTCGGGGTAAACCCCGACCTACGGGACTTTTAGGCAGACTGTCTAACCACGAGCTCGGGTTCGAATACGGCCTTCTGAGGTTTTTTGAGAATTTCATCTCTGTGGACAACAGCCATATTGTAAGCGGCTTCTGCCATCTTTTCCAGAGGTTGTTTAATGGTAGTTAGTGGCGGGCTCGAAACACGAGCTGCAAGTAAATCGTCGAAACCCATAATCGCGATATCCTCTGGTATCTTCATTCCATGTTTTTTGGCTACAGTGAGTAAACCGAGTGCACAGTTGTCACCTGCTGCGCAAAAGATGGCATCCAGGTCTTTATCTAATAATTGCGGCATAGCCTCAAAGCCGTCCTCGCGAGAGTAGTGGGTAACTTCAATTGTACACTCTGGTAATACAGAG
>CAZKMO010000193.1:0-5553 GCA_964554015.1 uncultured bacterium | reverse complement strand
GGATATTTATTCCCGAAAAATTAATGCTATACTACGATCATATTTTGAGCGGAGAGGATATAAATTAGGAAAATTTGAATTAGAATTTGGAAGACTGAAAAATAGTGTAATTTTAGCCAGTGATATTACTCCAGATAATTGTCAATTCTGGAATATGGAAGAACAGGGAAACAAATGGTTTTATCTTAATCAGGATGATGTTTCCCAAGCATATAAAAAGTTGACTGAAAGTTTACTCAAATAAAGGAAAGGTATAATTGTACTATCCCTTAGTAAAAGTAATTGGTATTACCTCATTACTTATTATTAGCCTTATAGGTTGGTTTGTAAAAAAAAAGGCCTTTCTATTGGTGATAAGTATAGGTTTATTTTTCTTACTTTTATTTACTTTTTATTTTTTCAGAAATCCGGAAAGACAAATTCCAGACGGTAAAAATATTGTTATTTCGCCGGCGGATGGAAAAGTGGTAGAGGTTAAAACAGCCCAGCAACTGCAGCCATTTGATAAAGAATTTACTAAAGTTTCCCTGTATTTATCTTTATGGAATGTACATGTCAATTGGATTCCAGCTAGTGGTGAGATTATTTTCTTAGAATACAAAAAGGGAAAATGCTATCCTGCTTTTCAAAATAGAGCTTCAAAGCTTAATGAGTCGAACCTCCTGGGGATTAGAGCCGATCAGGGGGATATTTTTGTGAAACAAATTGCCGGATTGATTGCCCGTCGAATAATCTGTACTGTAACTGAGGGGGATACCGTAACCATAGGTCAGAAATTTGGAATGATAAAATTTGGTTCCCGGGTGGAACTATTTTTACCGGCGAGTATTGAATTAACTATTTCACCGGGAGACAGAGTGAGGGGTGGTGAAACCATAATCGGGAAATTTAATGAAAAATAGATTATATTTTATACCAAATATATTTACTTTACTAAATTTATTTTTTGGGTTTTTCGCACTCCTAAAAATTGTCTCAGGTGAGTACCACCTTGCAGCCTGGTTTATACTCTTTGCAGTTATTTTTGATGCCTGGGATGGTGCAGTGGCCCGAATCACCAATTCAGAATCAAAATTTGGTTTTGAGTTTGATTCCCTGGCTGATTTAATTTCTTCAGGTTTGGCACCCTGTCTATTAATTTACTCATCAGTTTTATCCAGTTATGGAGTTGTAGGTATAATAGTATGTTTTTGTTATATTTTTACCGGGATTTACCGGCTTTCCAGATTTAATGTCTTAAATACCCAGAAGAAATGTAAAGGGTATACAGGGCTTCCCCTTCCGGTAAGTGCTGTAACCATTGCTGCTTTATGGATTTTCAATTCTCCTTTCATAACTCTTAATCCTTCCGGCTGGTGGGTATTTATATTGGTCTTTCTAAGTATAGTGATGATAAGTCCTGTTCCTTATAATTGGCCAGTAATAAACTTCAAAAAAGGATATAAAACCGGGATTATTTCCGCCATATTACTTTTAGGAATTGCAATTATGATATTATTTCCTAAAAAGTACTTGTTTCCTTTGGTAATGATTTATATTTTATATGGGGCGATTAAGTGGTCAATTAGGTTAGTATGTAATAAAAGAAGAGGAGGTAAATAATGGGTTTTAGTTCAATTGGTCCTGTTGAAATAATGCTGATTTTTCTGGTGATTCTCCTTTTATTTGGGGCCAAGAAATTACCTGAACTTGCCAGAGGATTAGGTAAGGGAATCAGAGAGTTTAAGAATGCAACCAAGCAAGTTGAGGACGAATTTGATAAATTAGAGGATGATAACGACTCAGACAAAAAAAGTAGTAAAAAATGAATATCTTTTAAGAGTGTAGGATTAAGCAATCAGGTACTGAGTTTAATGTAAGGTTGTATAATTTATCAATTCAAATCATTGACGTCCAGTATAAGTATCAGGATTTTTCCCTTTAATCAGTTATTAATTCATTACAAAATTCATTAGGATTGTTGATTATAAGTCGTGTGATTTGTATTTTAATAAATGAGAAATAAGGATTTTATTTTTTTGAGGAGATTAAGAACAAAAAGATAAGGAGACATTGTGGACATTGACAAAATCACGATTGAAAATCCAGATTATTTGAATTTTATTCTGGGACAATCTCATTTTATTAAAACAGTAGAGGATATCCAGGAAGCATTGGTACAGACGATCCCGAATATAAAATTTGGTCTTGCTTTTTGCGAAGCTTCCGGACCTTGCCTGATTCGATTTGCCGGTACTGATGATGAACTCATAGATTTAGCCAAAAAAAATGCTTCCCAAATCGGGGCAGGACATAGTTTTATCATTTTTTTAAGAGATGCATTTCCTATCAATATTATGAATTCTCTTCGCAATGTCCCGGAAATTTGCAGAATATTTTGTGCTACGGCAAATCCTACTGAGGTTTTAATAGTTCAGACTGATCTAGGCAGAGGAATTATCGGAATAATAGATGGAAGTTCACCCAAGGGAATTGAAACCGATGAGGATCAAATAATAAGAAAGAAATTTTTAAGAAAAATCGGATATAAAATTGGGTAACTGATTATGAAAGATTCGGATTCAATCTTACCAAAATCAACTATTGAAGCTTTGGCCAGGAGTTTTGTTAAAGAAAGTGCTTCTTATGGCTTTAAGCAAGTTGATTATATACGGTTTGTAAATGTTCTTTTGGATTACGCTATGGGTGAGGTGAGTAATAAAAAGTTGAGTGCAAATTTAAAGTTTAAAGACATAGAAAAAGATATTAATGAATTAGTGACTCCCCCTTTGATTGGTAAGAATATTAAAGTGAGGTTGATGGATAAGCAAAAAGACAGAAAGCTGTTTGAACAATGGTTAAGTGATGATACTGGTCAAAGATTTCTTTTGTCCAGAATAACTGCCAGGGAGATGAAGATCGATGAGTTATTGAGTATGGATGTTAATATTATTGGTATTATAACTTTATTGGATGATACCCCCATAGGTTCGATAGCTTTTTTAAATTATGATGTAAATCATCTCAAGGCCGAATTGAGAAAATTAATTGGCGATACCAAATATAGAGGGAAAGGGTATGCAAAGGAAGCTACCAAATTATGGATAAAATACGGATTTTGTAATCTAGATTTGCGAAAGATTTATTTAAATACTTTTGAAACCAATATCCGTAATATACGTTTAAATGAAGAAGTCGGATTTAGAGTGGAGGGAGTTTTACGTAACGAAGTATATGTTGATGGAGAATTTAAAGATGTCCTTCGTATGGGATTATGGAGAAAATAAGGAAAGATAATTTTTTATAAATCAATGATTAGGAGGTAAATTTGACTTGGAAAGAGGAGGTTAAAAAGGTATTAGAGGATAAAGCGAGTGTTGTAAAGGAAGATCTTCCCCGCTCGGAAATGATTCGCAGTTCGGTTGAAGGGAGAGAAACAATAATTTCAGCATCTGGAGCTCTCGCAACCTGGACTCCGCCGGAATCCACCGGTCGTAGCCCTAAGGATACGGTTATTGTTAAAAGGAAATCAAGTGAAGCCCATATTGACTGGGATAGTCCCAATAATATACCAATTACCGAGGAAACTTTTGATATGGCCTTTGAGGACGGCTTAGCTTTACTTAAGAAAAAGGAAGCGATTTTTGTTACCAACCGAGTGGTAGGAGCTGATAGTTCCTATGCTCTTCCAGTAATAACAATTACTGATAAGGCAACCACTGTACTTTTCACTGACAATATGTTCAGAAAAATTCCGGGTGATATAGAAAAAAGTTGTTTTTATAATAAACCATTTACCTTAGTTGTTCTGCCTTATGATAAACTTGACAGAAACAGGTATAAAGGACATCTGCGTCAACTCCCGAACGGACAGACATCGAATATGATAGTGGCCATGGATATGGATAGATTTTTAGGAGTTATAATTGGTTCTGCCTATGGTGGGAGTGTAAAAAAGTTAATTTTTACAGTGATGAATTATCTTCTTCCCCTGGAAAAAATACTTCCCATTCATTGTTCGGCTAATGAGGGGGATAATAAAGACAGTGCATTACTTTTAGGATTATCTGGAACTGGTAAAACATCTCTTTCCGCTGATCCCAGTCGAGCTTTGTTAGGTGATGACGAGCATGGCTGGTCTGATAATGGAATTGCTAATTTTGAGAATGGATGTTATGCTAAATTTATCAATATTAATCCGGAAAAGGAATCGGAGATTT
Source organism: uncultured bacterium (assembly GCA_964554015.1). Lineage (GTDB taxonomy): Bacteria > Zhuqueibacterota > QNDG01 > QNDG01 > CAYUAG01 > CAYUAG01. Next base: position 1,354 of record CAZKMO010000193.1, on the reverse strand, counting down.
ATAATGCAGTGATGCACGAAGATGATTATTTACAACACGGGGCTATCGTGGAGAATGCTATGATTTATCCGAATGGCAAGTTTGATTTTAATGATGATCGGTTTACTCCTAATTCACGAGCCAGTTATCCCTTACAGTATTTATCCAATATTAAATCTGACTCAAAAGCTGGACATCCTAAAACAATATTATTTCTTACTGCGGATGCCAATGGGGTTATTCCACCAGTATCCAAGCTTACCCCGGATCAAGCAATGTTTTGGTTTTTAATGGGATATACCAGTAAACTGGCTGGTACTGAAACTGGTATTATAGAACCGGTTTCAACTTTTAGCCGATTTTTTGGAGAACCCTTTATGCCTCTTAATCCGGATATATACGCCAGTATGCTGGGCGAGAGGATGAAAAAACATGGATCCCAGGTATACTTGATAAATACCGGCTGGAGTGGTGCTCCTTATGGAGAAGGTGGGAGAATGGATATTAATTTAACCAGAGCAATGGTAAAGGCAGCACTCACCGGTAAATTGGCTGAAGTTGAATATGAGCAGGATCAGTATTTTAAGGTTTGGATACCAAAAACCTGTTCCGGTGTGCCTGAAAACATATTAAATCCGCGGAATTCTTGGACGGGGAAGGAGTCTTATGAGAAAAGAGCAGAAAAACTTGTCCAGGATTTTAAAAAGCATTATGATAAAGCCTATGGAAATAAAAACATAGATCCAAAAGTAGCTGACCAGTGTCCTGGTAAGTAAAATAATCTGTTATTTTATATTTTTTTTAATGCCCTTCTGAAGATACAATTATCACATTAAAGGAGGGTATTTTTTTTATATGATTTCTTTATTGAATACAGTTGATAAGATGGAAAAGATTATCACTAAAAAGTCGAAATAATTTAAGATGGAGAAGAGTCTGAGGCTTCTATTTGTTGTTCAGTAATTCTTTGCAATAGTTTAAAAACCATATTTTTAATCTTTTCCAGAGAATCCTTCCCTTTGACACTGTAGTGATTAGCTCCCAATTGAAGTGCTCTTTGCACATGTACTATGTCTTTATCCGAGGTAAGTACGAGAACAGGGGTTTTTTTTGTAGATTCATTGGCCCTGATCTTTTTAAGTACTTCAATTCCATTAGTATCGGGAAGCATCATATCTAGTACTACCAGTTCGGGTTTTTCATTTTGAATAATATCCCATCCTTCTGTACCTGTTTCAGCTTCTAAAACATCGAATCCCCATTTTTTAAAGGTAACTTTATAGAAAAAACGGGTAGTCTCAGAATCTTCGATGATTACAATCCGATTTTTTTGATCAGACATTAGCTTAACCTTTTTCTTATAAATATTGTACTT
>CAZKMO010000192.1:1590-5591 GCA_964554015.1 uncultured bacterium | reverse complement strand
ATCCAGAAAATAACCTGCAGAATAAAACCGAACCATCCCCAGTGCATAAATTCCCATCCGTACATCATAATGCCTTCACCCCCTTAAGGGAAATAATTATTAATTTATTATACTCCTAACATCGTTCCATCACTGATTTAAGTTTCGCCTGAACCTCTTTGCTGATACTCTGCAAGGCCGGATTATCAATGGCCATCATGGAGGCTTTCGGATCAATGGCTGCTATCACTGTTTTTTTCTGTTCATTCACATACACAATCACATTGCAGGGCAGCATTAATCCGATCTGCTCCTCTGCTAGCAGTGCTTTATAGGCAAAGGAAGGATTGCAGGCTCCCAGGATTTTGTAGGGCCTGAAATCTACACCCAGTTTCTTCTTGAGCGTTGCCCGCACATCAATTTCAGTCAAAACCCCGAATCCTTCCTTTTTCAACTCTTCTTTTATTTTCTGAATGGACTGTTCAAAATCCATATCAACTGTTTTGGTGAATCCATAGGCTGTTTTTTTCATGAAATATCCTTTTTCTTTTGTTCAAATTCTTCTTTATCGATTTCCCCCCGGGCGTAACGCTTTTTCAGGATATCCAAGGCTGTTTCACCGCCGGAAGCGGATTCATTACTCCGACCGGGTCCGGTAAAACGCTTAACCGCCCAGATTATGGCAGCAATAATAACTATCCAAAAAAATAATTGAATTATCATCCCTCCCCAACCCCAGTTCATATGATCCCATCCGTACATTTTAACCGCCTCCTTATGTCTTTTAATGTTCTAAAGTTTGCTTATATTCCTCATACTCTTCTCTGGAAATTTCTCTCCGGGCATACCACTCTTGCAGTATATCCAAGGCACTCGGTCGTGATTCTCTTTTATTATTTACTAAACCATCTCGTTCGATTATATATTTTATCAGCCACACAATGCCACTGATTATGATAATCCAGATAATAATCATTCCGCCAAACATATTCAATTACCTCCATTTATATTTTTAGGTTGAGAGTCCAATCTTTTTTTTATTCACTGTCTAAATTTCAAGAACCTGGCATTAATGGCCACAATCACTGTACTCAATGACATCAAAATGGCTCCAACTGCCGGGCTTAAAAGAATACCGTATTTGAACAAAATTCCTGCAGCCAGGGGGATGGCAAAAGCATTATAACCGGTTGCCCAGGCCAGGTTTTGTATCATCTTCCGGTAGGTAGCCCGGGAAAGATTCAGAATAGCTGCAGCATCCAAGGGATTACTGCGTACCAGAATAATATCCGCGGTCTGAACTGCTACGTCGGTTCCGGCACCAATGGCAATGCCTACATCCGCCTGGGCCAGGGCAGGTGCGTCATTTACCCCGTCTCCGGTCATAGCCACAACTAATCCTCTCGACTGAACCTCCTTGACCTTTTCGGCTTTGTCCCGGGGCAGAACTTCGGCAAAATACTCATCCAGACCAATCTCCTCCGCAACCCACTTGGCCACCAGATTGTTGTCACCCGTGAGCATCATGCATTGAATACCCATCTCCCTAAGCCTGGATATGGCTTTTCTGGATTCATCCCTTATGATGTCCGCCAAGGCAATGGCACCCTTGAGATCGCCATCTACAATCACGAAAACCACTGTTTTACCCTGAGAATTGTATTTATCTATCCTTTCATCTTCCATGGATATATTATTCTCCTTTAGAAAACCGGGACTTACCACCTTAATCTGCATTCCTTCGACCTTCCCCTGAGCACCTTTTCCAGGTATACTTTTAAAATTCTCCACATGGGGTGGTTTTTTGACTGCAGCGGTAATCCCCTTGGCAATGGGATGCTCGGAATGGGTTTCTATTGCGGCGGCAAACCTGAGTAATTTCTTTTCATCCATTCCCTGGGAAAATGAAACCGTGTCGGTCACTCCGAACTCACCTCTGGTCAGGGTACCGGTCTTGTCAAAGATGATTGCCTGGATGTTGCGTCCTCTCTCAAAGGAGGCCCGGTCCCGGATAAGAAGACCATGCTGAGCAGAAATTGCTGTGGAAACAGCGACCACCAGCGGCACGGCAAGCCCCAGAGCATGAGGACAGGTGATCACCATTACGGTTACGGTCCGTTCCAGGGAGAAAGCAAAGTCCTTACCTAAAAGGCCCAGCCACACAGCCAGAGTGACTGCGCCGCTGGTCAAGGCAATGATGGTAAGCCACAAAGCCGCCCGGTTGGCCAGATCCTGGCTTCTGGATTTGCTCTTCTGGGCCTGTTCGACCAGATCGATCATCTGGGATAAAAAAGAATCCTTTCCGGTTTTTTGCACTTCGGCAGTGATCGCACCTTCGCCATTAAGGGAACCGCCGATTACCCTGGAACCGACCCGCTTTTCCACCGGCCTGGATTCTCCGGTGAGCATGGCTTCGTTGACCGAACTTTCTCCATCTACCACTTTCCCGTCGACCGGTACTTTCTCACCCGGTTTTACCAATACCTTATCCCCGGGTTCAAGCTTGTCTATTGAAACATCCTCTGTACTTCCATCCGGCATAATTTTGTGGGCAGCAGAAGGCATGAGTATGGCCAGCTCTTCCAGGGCGCGGGATGCTCCCATAACCGATTTCATCTCAATCCAGTGACCCAGAAGCATGATATCAATAAGGGTGGCCAATTCCCAGAAAAAAACCTTTCCGCTCAAACCAAAAACAACCAGGCTGCTGTAGCCATAGGCGGTAGTGACAGCCACTGCGATCAAGGTCATCATCCCTGGTTGTTTCTTTTGCAGCTCATTAATGAGTCCTTTAAGAAAGGGCCAGCCGCCGTAAAAGAAAACAAAGGAGGAAAGAGCCCATAATATATACATATCACCGGAAAAATCAAGCACCCGGGTAAAGCCCACAAAAGTCTGGATCAGGGGTGACAAGGTTAGAATAGGCAGGGTTACGGCCAATGAAATCCAGAACCGTTTTCTGAAGTCGGTTACCATGTGGGCGTGGTGATCATGATACCCGTTATGATTAGAGTGGGCATGCTGCCTATGCGATTCTTGCATCTTTTGACCTTTATGCATCTTATGGCCTGCATTTATCTGGCCATGTGGTTGGTAATCATTATTTCTTGAATTCGAATGTTTATGCATAATCAACATCTTCCAATGTTTCTTTTATTAAAATTTGAATTACTTCTCTTATCAAATTGGTTTTTCATTTATTTAACGAATCTGATACTACTTCTCTTCAATTCTTTTAAATAACGATGGGCAGCAAGTGCTGCCTTTGCACCCTCTCCCGAAGCAATAACGATTCTTTTATCATGAACATCCGTAACATCGCCGGCTGCAAAAATTCCGGGAACAGAAGTCCAGCAATCCTTTGAGATGACTACCTCTCCTAATTTGTTCCTTTTTAGAAGTTTGGATACCAGTGAAGTATTGGGCATTAAACCAATCCCAACAAAGACTGCTCCAACTTCAATAGAAATCGTCTTGCCTCCTGACCGAGGCCTAATAACAACTCCTTTGACTCGATCTTCTCCTTCGATTGACACTACCGCATGCTCTGTGAACACTTGTATAGGGGACCGTTGAATATCTTTTTTCAAATGAGCATCGGCAGATAAATCTTCGAAAGTAATCAGAGTTACCTTAGAAGCTACCTTGGACAAGTCTAAGGCAGCCTGAACACCAGTATTACCACCCCCGACTACAGCCACTGGAATATCCTCCAAGAGGCCGATATCTTGAACCCGATTATAAAAAATCCCTTGACGCTGAAGTCTCTCCTCACCGGGTATCGCAAGTTTTCTCCTCTGCATGCCGGTAGCCAGGATAATTGAAAGAGTGATATAATTTTCCCCATCTCCGGTTCGGAGCAAGAACCGATTTTTCCTTTGCTCAATAGCAATGACCTCACCAATTCGATGATCAATGTAATGAGTGTGCAGAAACTGGTTTTTAAATTTGGAGGTAAGTTCCGGTCCTGTGATAAAATCAAATCCCATATAATTCTTAACTTTTCTACTATCAATGGCCTG
>CAZKMO010000192.1:0-1580 GCA_964554015.1 uncultured bacterium | reverse complement strand
CTTTAGTGATGAGAAAAGTATCTAGATGTTGCATGGATGCATAAACAGCTGCTGTCAATCCCGCAGGTCCTCCTCCAATAATAATAAGATCGTAATCTTTTCGTTTAATATACTCCCCCTTGGCCTTTTTAAACTGCTTCATACATCCTTCCGAACAAAAGTGATACAGTCTGCCTTCTCTTACCAAGGAAAATGTATCATCTTTTACTTCCATACCACATACAGGATCAATAAACATTAAAACACCTCATTTATCATATTGGTTTTTCCCATTCTTTTAACGAATCTGATATTCACCAGAATTCCTGTTCACTTTCCCCATGATACGCGGTTTGAAAAAAGTTTTCTTTCCAAACCTTTTATCGATCCAGTACAGGAAAAATCCCGAAAGTATAAGGAACCCTGTAAATCCAGCAATTCCCCATCCCTGACTCCTGGTGATTGAATAAATCAAAGCGTAACCGGCTATGGCGATAATAAGAGGTAATATGAAAATCAGGGCAGCAGCAGTCACATAGCTTTCCGCCGATGTCATGATCTGGACACAATCGCCGATCTGATAGGCCCTATCCTCAAGTTCGACTTCAAGCTCTCGATCCCCGGAAGCTGAACTCTGGCAAAGCTGATTCATAGAACAATTTCTGCATTCTCTTTTTGAATTCAGCCGGACAATCCCCTTATTATTGTCTATATCGACTATTACACCACTTTCCTTCATGATAAATATACCTTTTAATGTTTCAAAAAATAAAAATGTATTTATTCAATTTTATTTCAACTTCCCCTAATCGATCTCTAAAACAACCAGTTAGCCAGTATACCCAGTAAAATTACCTGGGGAACAGTGACCACTGGCAGCATAAGGGCGGTTTTCTTTCCCACATTGTGCCACAAGAGTCCGATCTCCGTATAATCAGTTACCACTCCTGCCATAAGAAAAACAAAGCTGTTTCCAAAAGCTGCGGTCTGTTTGAAAATTTCAAAGGCCATGGGAGCCGAGCCCTCGGAACAGATTTCAATAATGGTGGCAAAGGCCAGGGTTACCAGAAGGCCCACAATGGTCGGCCCCATATAATTCAGGAAGAAAGAACTGGGTATATAGGCTCCGGCCAGACTGGCCAATCCCATACCGATTAAAATCCACCAGAGCACCATATTGCTCAAGCTGATCATACCCTGAAAAATTCCTCTGACCGCCCTTCCCATCGCTACCAAAGAAAATTCACTCTCTCTCAATCTTTTCTTAATATCCTCAATAATGGAGAACTGTTGGTCAAAGGCAACGGAATTGGGATTGGTTTCCACCCGGTTCTTCTTTTCCAGAATCTGAAAAATCAATCCGGTAATTATAGCTACGACTAAAGCGGATAGAATAATGAAAAGCGCCTTCAGTCCAAAAAATCCGATGAGCATGATGGTAATGGTCAAGTTGGCCCAGGGACTGGCCAAAAGAAAGGCCACTACCGCCGGTACCGAGGCTCCCTTTTTGTAAAGTTGAATGGAAAGAGCCAGAATCCCATGGGAACAGGCACTCATAAGAAAACCAATCAATACCGAATACACAATAGTTCGCTTACAGG
>CAZKMO010000191.1:0-5682 GCA_964554015.1 uncultured bacterium | reverse complement strand
CCCATTTCCCCATAACAAAAAAGAGCATCAATGCCTATTTTAAATGCCTTTTCCCCAATATTTTTGTGTTCTGATTTACTATGGGAACCAAGTTCCTTCATATCTCCTATAACTGCTATACTGCGCCCTTTTTCTCCGGAGATGACTTTCAGGGTCTTTAAACTTTCCATAACAGAACTGGGATTAGCATTATAAGTATCATTAATAATTTTCACCTTTTCGGTATCAACAATATTCATTCTCTTCTCAACCGGATGAAAATTTTTTAAACTTATATAAATATCATCCTCCTTAACCTGTAAGGATGTAGCAACAGCAATACTGGCCAGAGCATTATTTAAATTATGCATTCCAGGAATTGATAATTTTAACACTGAATCTCCCACATTCATACTGGGATATCCCTCTGAATCAATCCTGGAATTTTGCCCTCTTACCTCACATCGATTACTGAATCCAAATAGTACAGTATTCTTACAGATATTTCTTAAGGGATAGAGAAAGGGATCATCACCATTTAGAAATACATATCCCTTCGGAGCTAAAAATTCTATAAGTTCCTTTTTAGCCTTGGTTACTCCTTCCAGAGAATCAAAAAATTCCAGGTGAGCCTTACCTATATTGGTAATCACCCCATGGGTGGGTTGCAAAATTTTACATAAAAAGTCTATTTCGCCAAAATGATTTGTACCCAGCTCCATAACCGCAGTTTCAGATTTTCTATCCCATTGTAGGATACTCAAGGGAACACCAATTTGATTATTGTAATTACCCTGTGATTTAGCAGTTGAGTAGGTAGTGGAAAGAATAGCAGCAATCATCTCTTTGGTGGTGGTCTTACCATTGCTTCCAGTGACTGCGATAACCGGAATATCAAATAAATCCCGGTAATTTTTGGCTAATTGCTGCAGTGCAGTTAGAGTATTATTAACCTGTAAAAAAATTCCTTTCTTTTTTAAATCCTCTGACAAAGAGTATTTTTGATCAGTTACCACCGCAGCTGCACCTTTGTTAAGAGATTCTTCTATAAATTGATGTCCATTAAAGGTATTTCCTTTTAAGGCAACAAAAAGCTCTCCTGGGTTTATGGTACGAGAATCAATTGAAACCCCGGTTATCTTCTGATCATCCCTATCAGCATGATTAATCCCTAAATAATCACTAATTTTTTTTAAGGAAAGCCTCATACTACAATCCCAAATATTCTTGTGCTATTTTCCTATCATCAAAAGGAAACCTCTGGGTACCCACTTCCTGATAGGTTTCATGTCCCTTCCCCAAAATCACCACTGAATCACCCCTGCCGGCCATATCCAGGGCATGATGTATTGCCTGTTTTCTGTCCTCTATTATAATAATCTTTTGTCTGTTCTTAATTCCTTCCATTATATGGGATATTATCTCGGCCGGATCTTCTGTTCTGGGATTGTCGGTAGTTACAATAGTATAATCCGCCTGTTCTACAGCCTGTTGACCCATAAGAGGGCGTTTTCCTTTATCCCGATCTCCTCCGCATCCGAAAACAGCAATTACTCTATTCTGAGTAAACTTTTTTACTTCTTTCAATATATTCCCCACCGCTGCCGGAGTATGCGCATAATCCACTATCACTAAGAATCCTTGTCCGGAATCAATATACTCCATTCGTCCCGGCACTCTCTTTACCCGCTCGATCCCTCTTTTTATAGCAGAAATATCACACCCGATTTCTATCCCGGTCACTGCTGCTGCGGCACAGTTAAGGATATTAAAATGACCTTTCAAAGATGATTTTATCCTAAACGGCTTATGCTTCCCAGCAAGGGTAAAATTCAAATATTCTTGATTGATGGTTATATCACTAATTTTATAATCATTATCCGGTCCTTCACCATAAGTAACCACCCGCTGGTTTGCTGCCCTGATCATGGTTTCGGCATATGTATCATCACCATGTACCACTCCCACCCCTTCAGAGTGCAGTTTGTTGAAAAGCTGTGACTTGGCCTCTGCATAAGCATCCATAGTTCGGTGAAATCCCAAATGATCCCGGGAAATATTGGTGAAAACCGCTGCTTTAAATCTCAAACCCTCCACTCTGTATAAACTGAGCGCATGTGAAGATATCTCCATCACTACCGAGGTTATTCCTTGATTCCTCATTTCATGTAAATATTTATAAACTTCCAAAGTGTCCGGAGTTGTCCGCTGCGCAGGTAGTTCTTGTTTATTCCACCTATAGTAAAGTGTTGTAAGTAATCCGGTACTTTTACCTTGACTCTGTAAAATAGATTCCATAAGTAAACAAACCGTGGTTTTTCCATTGGTTCCGGTAATGCCAATTATATCCATTTTTTGACCCGGATCACCATAATATTCTTGAGCCATGGCAGCTCTTACTTTACGGCTGTTTTTCACCAGTATAAGAGGAATATCACTATTTCCGTTATATTTTTCTGCCACTACTGCAGCTGCTCCCTTTTTAATGGCCTGATCAATATAATCATGGCCATCGGTTTGGAATCCTTTCACCGCAATAAAAACATCTCCCTTATTTACCTTTCTGGAATCAGAGGAAATCCCCTTAATGCTGAGATTGTTAGCAAAATTACGAGACTGGTAATCAATGTTTTTCAATAAAGGATTGAAACTTTTATGAACTTGTTTCAATAAATTCTTTATATCCATATCAATCAAATAACACCGTACTGTTACAGATCAATGTGCACTCTTCTATATTTTTTAGATCTTTACCCGGAGAAGGATTCTGCTTGACCACAACTCCACTCCCTTTAACCTTTACTTTTATTCCATACTCACCTATTATTCTCAATGCCCCCCGAACACTTAATCCTTTCACATCGGGCATATGATAAGGTGAGGATACCCTGTTACTGTAATTGATTTTTTCATTTTTCCTAATGGAGGTATTATTCTGGATTACCGGAGAATCTTCCTGAGTATTAAAATTCGTGAAAATGAATGTATTCCTTTTTCTTTTTTCATTGTTATTATTTTTAAATTCAGACTTGACTGATATGCCGGATACTCTATACACAATATTGGCAAATAAGGGAGCAGCGGACAATCCGCCCCAGTAATTTCTTTTTGGTTCATCTAACATTACTATCATTACAAACTGGGGATACTCCACCGGCCACATCCCCACAAATGAACTTGTATATAAACCCGGCACATATCCCTCAAAACCTGGCATGGATTTCTGTGCCGTACCGGTTTTTCCAGCTATTTCTACTCCCTCAATGGCTGCTTCTTCCCCACTTCCATATTTAACTACATTTTTCAGCATACTTTTGATTATATCCGCCGTCTCCTGACTGACCACCCTTCTAATTATTTTCCGGGTAAATTTTACATCAGTTTCTCCCCTATCATTCAGTATTTCTTTAACAATCAAAGGTTTAATAAGTTCACCTCCATTGGCTATGGCAGCCATCATGCAGGCAATTTGTAGAGGAGTTGCTGATAGTTCTTGTCCGAAAGAAATAGCATAAGTGGAAAACTCACTCCAATCATAAATGGGTCGTAATATGCCACCTGTTTCCCCGGGAAGTCTGATCCCTGTTTTGTTGCCAAAACCAAAATTTCTGATATATTTATATAACACCTCTTTTCCCAGTTTACTGCCTACTTTGGATATACCAATATTTGAAGAATTCTCTAATACCTCACTTAAAGTCAACCAGGTATACTTTTTATTATGATCATGAATAGTATGATCCGCAATTTTGTATCTTCCATTTTCACAGAAAATCAATGACCTGGGAGTAAAATATTTCTCTTCAATAGCCGCTGTTGAAGTAACTATTTTAAAACAGGAACCGGGTTCACGGGCAACTTGAAGTGCCCTGTTTTTTATCCATTCCCCTAATTCTACCTGCTTATTTTTCAATTTATCACTTACAATACTCGCCATAGCTAATACTTCTCCGGTATAAGGATTAAGTAAAACCGCAGATCCATATTTAGCCTGATGTTTAATCACTCCCCGGGATAACTCCTCCTCCACAATTGATTGAAAGGTATGATCGAGGGTTAAAACAATGTCTCTGCCGTTTTCAGGTACATTAATAGGATACTCAGGACAGGTAAAATAGTCTGCTCCCGGTCCGTTTTTCTGATAAACTGCCCATCCATCTTTTCCCTTTAAAACCTGATCAAAACTTTGTTCAATTCCCCAAACCCCCTCATGCTTGTTATTGGTAAGTCCCAGAGTTTGAATAGCCAAATCCTCAAACGGCCTAATTCTCTTTCTGTCTTTAATAATAATTAATCCCTTCAAACCTGAATTAAAAAGGGATTGCTTTTGTTTTTCTGAAATTTCTTTTGCTACTCTGACAAATGATTTCTCCTTATTTTCTTCTAACAACTGTAAATAGTGATCACTTTCTCCGGAAAGTACTTGTGATAATTTTTGGGCTGCCGCCTTATAATCATCCATCTTTTGGGGATCAACTGCCAAAGAAATAATAGGTTTATCCATAACCAGTAAATTCATATTTCTATCATATAACACCCCTCTATTGGCAACCAATTTTATCCTATGCTCATATTGCACCGGAGCCATATTAGACCAGGGCTTCCGGTTAATAACCTGAAAGTCAAAGGAGCGAAAAAGTATTATCAGAAAAAGAAACGAGTAAAAAACTCCTAACCATTTAAGCCTGTTTCTAATTATTTTTTTGAATCTTTTACTTCCCATAATTTTATTTCAATCCCACTTATATAAATTTCCATACTAATCACATTGGGCAAGCCTTGACATTACAGGTTTCGTTTCCCTTGCCTTATCAAAGGTACTATCCATAGTAACTTCCAATTCAAATATTCGGGTTGGAGGGATGAATACTAATCCCTGTTTACTGGCCAATCTGACTATACGCTTATACCCTTTTTTTTGGTTTATAATGACCTTCAATTCATCAATTCTTTTTTTCAAATTTTGAGTTTCTTCGCTGAATTCATCATTTTTAATAAGTACCACATCCATATTTACTTTTCCGATAAGATGAACGATTAATAAAACTATAATGAGGATAAAAAATAAGGCTACCCTCATAAATTCCAGTGAACTTCTTTTTCTATGTTTTTTAGTCACTCACTATCTCTTTAACTTTTCAATTTCATTCCAACCCGCATCTTTGCACTCTTTGCTCTTGGATTTTGCCTAATTTCTTCCTGGGATGGTTTGATCACCTTTTTGGTTAAAATGTTAAAATTAAATCCGGTGTCATGAGTAACCTCACTATTTCTGCTGAACTGCAAAGATTGCCCTTTGAAATAACGTTTAACCATGCGATCACTGAGAGATTCCCAGGATATCACTACTATCCGTGCCCCTTCTTTTAGAAAAGGATAAATTTTACTCAAGGCATTTTTCAGTTGATCATATTCAGTATTAACTTCCGCACGAAGTGATTGCCATATTCGTGATAATACCTTAACTTGATATTTTCTGGAAGTATTTTCCCGTATTATTCCTGCCAGATCAGTTGTAGTTCGTATGGGACTTTTTTTTCTCCTTTTTATAATAACTTCGGCAATTCTCCGGGAATTCCGTTCCTCACCATAGTAATAAAAAATATCTGCCAATTTTGGTTCTGAATAATTATTAACAATATATTCTGCAGTCATTTTCTGGGTCCTATCCATTCTCATATCCAAAGGGCCGGTATGCCGATA
>CAZKMO010000190.1:0-5708 GCA_964554015.1 uncultured bacterium | reverse complement strand
AACCAACTGATCAGCTCTGTTCCGAGCATCAACCTCTTCTTTCTTCTTTTTGTCTTCTGCTGCATGCTCTTTGGCCTCATTTACCATTTTCTCAATCTCATCTTCAGTCAAGCCACTGGATGCTTCAATTCGGATTGATTGTTCTTTATTGGTGGCCTTATCTTTGGCAGAAACATTTAAGATTCCATTGGCATCAATATCAAAGGTAACTTCTATCTGCGGTATTCCTCGAGGTGCAGGTGGGATACCGTCCAGGTGGAATCGTCCTATTGATTTATTACCGGAAGCCATTTCCCTTTCACCCTGCAGTACATGTATTTCCACGGATGTCTGATTATCTGCCGCGGTTGAAAAAATCTCACTCTTTTTGGTAGGAATGGTTGTATTCTTTTCAATAAGTTTGGTAAAGACACCACCCAGAGTTTCTATACCAAGAGAAAGTGGGGTCACATCAAGAAGAAGTACATCTTTAACATCACCACCAAGTACACCACCCTGAATGGCTGCACCAATAGCAACAACTTCATCCGGATTTACTTTTTTATGCGGTTCTTTTCCAAAAAGCTCTTTAACGATCTGTTGTACTTTGGGTACTCTGGTCATACCCCCTACCAGTACTACTTCATCAATTTCAGACTCTGACATACCTGCTTCTTTAAGAGCTGTTTTACATGGACCTACGGTTCGATTAAAAAGATCATCGCACATCTTTTCAAAATTTGCTCTGGTCAGAGTCATATTTAAATGTTTGGGTCCGGCATCAGTGGCAGTCACAAAGGGAAGATTTATTTCAGTCTGGGTAGTGGTGGAAAGTTCTTTTTTTGCTTTCTCTGCTGCTTCTTTAAGTCGTTGCAAAGCCATAGGATCTTTGGAAAGATCCACACCTTCATCTTTTTTAAAACCGTCAACCATCCAGTTAATAATTTTTTGATCAAAATCATCTCCTCCCAGATGAGTATCCCCATTGGTTGATTTAACCTCAAATACACCATCACCAATTTCAAGAATGGAAATGTCAAAGGTTCCTCCACCTAAGTCAAATACTGCTATTTTCTCATTCTTTTTCTTGTCCAGACCATACGCAAGTGAAGCTGCGGTTGGTTCATTGATTATTCGTTTTACCTCCAGTCCGGCAATAACACCAGCTTCTTTGGTTGCCTGCCGTTGACTGTCATTAAAATAAGCAGGTACGGTAATCACCGCCTCTTTTACATTATGACCCAAGTATTCTTCGGCTGTCTGCTTCATCTTCTGAAGAATAATGGCGGAGATCTCCGGAGGGGAATACTCTTTATCACCTATTTTAACCCGGGCAACATTATTCTTGCCCTTTACTACTTTATAGGGAACTTCTGTTATTTCATTGGCAACTTCATCGTACATTCTTCCCATGAAACGTTTTATGGAATATATTGTATTCTCAGGATTGGTAACCGCTTGTCTTTTAGCCGGTTCACCAATCAACCGCTCCCCTTTCTTGGTAAATGCTACCATGGAAGGAGTTGTTCTTCCACCTTCGTGATTAGGAATCACGGTGGGTTCTCCCCCTTCCAGAACGGCAACACATGAATTAGTTGTTCCTAAATCTATACCAATAATTTTTCCCATAATATATATACCTCCTTTTTAACCTTAGTTATTCATTCTTATTTATTTTTTTTCTTGCTAATTTTTGATTCCTTATTATTACTGCTATCGGCAGATGTATCTGCTTTTTTATTCGCATTGGTTAGGGATGATTTTCCCTTTATATTTCTATTATCACTTTTCTTTGCTTCACTGTTTTTATAATCTGTTATATAAAATCCTGATCCTTTAAATATGAGACCTATTCCCGGACTGATTAATTTTCTCACTTTACCCTTACATTTTGGACATTTCTTAACGGGTTCTGCTGTAATGGACTGAAAGACCTCAAAAAGATGTCCGCACTTGGTACATTCATATTCATAGGTCGGCATATTTATTCTCCTTTACATTTATTGCAACTTTTCCATATATTTTTTTTCCTGTTCGGTCGGATTCTGGGGAAATGTCACCCGAATATTCACATATTGATCTCCTGCATAGCCATTCTTTTTAATACCCATGCCTTTCAGTCTGAATTTAGTACTGTCTTTGGTCATCTTAGGAATTTGAAGTTTCACTTTATTGCCGGAAATTGTCTTTACTTTCAGGGAAATACCGTTTACAGCCTGATTTAAGGTAATAGGCACCTCACAATAAATATCCTTTCCCTTTCTCTGGAAAAAAGGACTGGATTTAACTTTTATCTTGACATACATATCTCCAGCAGAAACATTTTGATCACCTGGTCTTCCTTCTCCTTTTAATCGTATCGTATCACCTTCCTGAGTATTGGCAGGAATATTTACCGTATAAGTACGTTTTCCCTGGATCTTGCCGGTTCCGCCACACCGGTTACAGGGATTTTTAATTATTTGGCCTTTTCCATAACAGCGGGGACAGGGTCGGTTAACCCCAAATAAACCTTGAGAAATGGTTACATATCCTCTTCCCTTACATTGGGGGCAGGTAATAACCGTAGAACCCGGTTTGGCTCCTCCTCCTTCACAAACCGGGCAGGTTTTCTCTTTATTGACCGTAAAACTTGACTTTCCACCCTGAACCGCCAATTCAATGGGAACAATGAGTTCTACTTCTAAATTATTATTCCCCTGTGATTGATATTGACCTCTTTTTTGCTGTTTCCCATATCCAAAATCAAAAATTTGGGAAAAAAGGTCTCCAAATCCTCCGAATGTATCAAAATTAAAACCACTCGAATGTGCCCTTCTACCTGACCGTTGAAAACCGCCAAATCCAAAATCATTGAAATCTAAACCCTGTCCAAAACCGGTACCCGGTCCACCCCCGAACTTTCTCATCTGATCATATTTCTTTCTCTTTTCAGCATTACTTAATACACTATATGCTTCGGAAACATCTTTGAATTTTGCTTCCGCACTTTTATCTCCGGAATTAGCATCAGGATGGTATTTCTTGGCCAGATTCCGATATTTCCTCTTTATATCATCTGCACTTGCATTTTCATCCACTCCCAATATTTTATAATAATCCTTGACTTGCATTATTTATCACTATCCTTTTGGACTTCATCCTTTGCTTCACTATATTTACCTACTCTTACCCTACTGGGACGAAGCAATTTATCTCCTAATTTATATCCTTTTTGTATAACTTCCATTACCCTATCATCATTCTCTGCGTTTGTTTCCACTATTCCTATTGCTTCATGATAGTTCGGATCGAATTCACAGTTTTCATCTTCTATTTCAGTCAATTCTTGTTCGGATAGAATCTTTTTCAAATTATTATAAATCATTTCCACTTCATCTAAACTGCACTGATTCTTTCCCTTATAATGTTCAAATAATCTTTCAAAATCATCCAAAACCGGAAGCAGATATAAAATTAATATTCCTTTGGCAGTAAAAAAATCATTTTTTCTTTCCTTTTCTATTCGCTTTCTATAATTTATAAATTCAGCTTGCACTCTTTGTAACTGTTCTTTGTATTCCGAAAGCAATTCTTCTTGGGATCTATCTTCTCCATAAGAATCTTTATTTTTATCATTACTTGATATTTCCTGTTCTTTCTGATTTTCGGATGTGTTTACCCTATTTTCAGATTCTTCATTTGTCTTTTTATTTTCATCGGTAATAGGTATTTTCATAATGCTCCTTTGGTTAATTAAATAAATAATGCATTTATTTATTTTTATTATCTACTATTATCTTTATTATGGTTAGCAAAATAAATGCCAAAAAACATTTCCTTTACTTAATATATTGTTTTATTTATAATTAGATGATTTTTCAAATATTAAAATAATTTGTCAAAATGACAATAATTGACATTATGGCAACCATATGCAATAAATTGACATTATGGCACATTATAAAAAAATTTATTGATGCAAGATATTAAAAAAAATTTTAAAACAACAAAATATAAAAACTATAGAAAGATAAAAAACAGATATTTTGATTAATAAGAAATAATATAAATAGTTATTTACTTCATTATCTTCCTCAGCCGTTGTGTGCCGGAACGGCTTAGGATAATTTCACTGCCATCTTTTAAAATACATTTTAGACGATTGTTACTCCAGGGCTGCAGTTCTTTTATCAACTCAAAATTAATAATATAGGAACGATGCACTCGAATAAATAAATCAGGATCCAATTTTCTTTCCAAAGTTGATAAACTCTGGTGTAACAAGTATTCTTCTCCTTTAATATGAATATTAACATAATCTTCCCTAGCTTCGATCCAGCATATATCTTGGACATTAATAATTATAATTCGATCTGACTCTTTAACCAGAATTCTTTTCAGAAACCGTTTAGCAGGAACACTATCCTTTATAAAATTTATAATATTCCGATCAACTTGATTGGAATTTTCAATCTGTCTTTCAACCCTTTCTAATGCTTTATCAAATCTTTCCTGAGTATAAGGTTTTAAAAGATAGTCTACTGCATTTATTTCAAAGGCTTTTATGGCATATTGATTATAGGCAGTGGAAAAAATAACATGGGGTATTTTATCCAGCATCTGCAATAATTCAAATCCATTGATTTCTGGCAATTGTATATCCAGAAATAACAGATCAGGATCATGCTTTTCAATTGCAGAGAGTGCTTCCTGAGCATCTTTACACTCATCTTGTATGATAACTTCAGGATGATTCTGAAGATACTCCCTGATCAAATCCCTCCCTAAAGTTTCATCATCAATTATTATTGTCTTTATTTTCTTCATGTTTATGAATTGGTAAAGAAATTTTTACAATAAATTCACTGGTATCTGTATTATCAGTAGAAAATATATAGTTGTCATTATATAATAATTGTAGTCTTTGTTTAATATTATCCAAACCATTCCCTTTTTGTTGACCGAAGGCAGTAATCGGTTTATTTATAGTATTGGAAATAATACAACTTATTCGTTTTGAATTTTCCTTTTTTATTTTTAGGGATATTGAACATGTTCCTCTTTTCTTGGTAATACCATGCTTTATACAATTTTCAAGTAGTGGCTGTAACAGTAAGGCCGGGAATTTTTTATTTAAAAGAGACGGATCAATTTCTTCCATTATTTTTAAGCGGTCACTGAATCGAATCCTCTCGATTTCAAGAAATTTATGGGCAAATTCAAGTTCATCTTTTAAGGGAAGTAAAATTTTATCTTTTATATCAAGGGAAATTCTAAAAAGATCAGATAAAAGTTCAATCATTCTCCTGGCCAGTTTGGGATTTTTGGTGACCAAGGCATTAATAGAATTCAAAGAGTTAAAAAGAAAATGAGGATTTATTTGCATTTTAAGAGCTTTTAATTCTGCATCTCTGGTTAAAAGTTTCATCTCAGCTTCTTTTAAAGCTTTTTCTTTAAATTGCTGATAATATATTATAGTATAATAAACACCTATAATGATGAAATATATCAGAATGCCAAAAATGTATTGCCAGCCAATTATAGACGTAGCAGAATAAGAATTATTCTGTTCCAGGGTAGAAAAAATTTGTTTCCCTTCGGCAAGAAACCAAAATCCATAAATCATAACAAGCCAGATAACAGAAAACAGTAATGATAAAATAAAATGTATGGAAATAAAAATTAGAATCGGAAATCTACTAAATGCTATTTTTTTACAGATTAACCAAATCAGAATACTTAACAAA
>CAZKMO010000189.1:0-5734 GCA_964554015.1 uncultured bacterium | reverse complement strand
TTTCCGCTGATAACAGTGATCCGGCCAACTGGCAGGCAAGCACTGGTAAGGGCACGCCGGGGCAGCCTAATACCCCCCAGAATCCGGATACTTCCCAGACCGGCACCAATATCACGCCCCCCCTTCCCTTAGATTTTAAACTACTGGCCAATTATCCCAATCCCTTTAATCCGGAAACAACTATCCCCTATACCCTACCCCGGACCGCCTATGTGGTGGTTGAGATTTATGATGTGCTGGGAAGAGCGGTGAGAACCTGGGAGGCAAAAAAACCGCAGGGTCGCCATACCCTCATCTGGGACGGCAGAAATGAACAGGGAGAGTATATGCCGGCCGGAGTGTATATTGTCCGGCTCAGAGCCGGACAGTTCCAGGATCAGAAAAAGATGATTCTGTTAAAATAAATTAGTTAAACTTTATATCATTTGAAATTATAGGAGTTGAGGCAAGAATATTTATTATTAAAAATATGAATTTATCACAAAACAAAAAATCATTAATAATTATAGCAGTAATAGGACTTTCTCTTATAGTATCTTGTTCTCTTTTTATTAAAATCCCATTACATATCTCAACCATAGGAATCATCTATCCTCAAGCAGAGTGGAAAATTGAGAAGACAAATCCTGATGAAATTATAACTACATCAAATTATTATCTTTCTACCAAAGCTGGTATTACAAAATCATTTATTTTCGATCGTGGGGATGTAGTTAATCTGGATATTGATTCTTCCCTGCATGATGGAAGAATGCTTGCTATTGAAGATACGGTGGGGATTATTCATTCCGTAATGCTGGAAGATAGACTGACTGAATTAAAAGGCAATCTGGCAATAGCGGAAGCAAGTTTACGATCATATAAATCTGGTGAGAAACAATCTCTCATCCATGAGGCCGAACAAAAAGTAATACTGGAAAAATTAAAAGTGAGTGAACAGGAAACGATTGTCTCAAGAATGAAAGCATTAATGGAAAGGAATCTTATTTCTCAACAAGAATATGAGATTGCCGTCAATACATTGGATTTATATAAAACTCAGGCTAATATTGCTGACGCGCAACTTAAAACAATCTCCACGGGAGTAAAAAATGAATTAATAGAACAAATCAATACTGAAGTCAAATCATATAAAGAACAACTTGCTATTCTAAATAACAAAAAGGAAGAATATTTTCTTAAAAGTCCAATTAAAGGAAGGGTAAGACGATTCTATAATTCCGATACTTTACTTTTAGTTCAGGACTTATCTTCCCTGATTATAAATTCTCCCATTAAACTTTATAATAGTCAGGATATAAAAATTGGACAGAAAGTATTGATTTTCTCTCCTGATTTTTCTTTAAAAGGAAATGCGAAAATAATAAGAATAGATTCTACTGTCACCCTTTTTAATAATCAACAACTTATGTATACCTATGCCAAAATAAATCAACCTACAAAAAGATTACCCCCCGGCATGGTAGTAAAGTGTAAAATTTATTGCGGTCATATTAACTTTTTAAAATATATAGGAAGAATATTTCATTCTGTTAGTATAAGATGAATATAAGAAAAGAATATAAATATCTCATACCCATTGACTATCTTGAAAGTTTCAGACAAGAAATAATTCCCTATGTATACGCTGACAAGTATACACATGATCAGGGAAAGAGTTCATATTCAGTACGGAGTATATATTTTGATACCGGAAAGATGAATTATTATCATGAAAAATTGGCTGGATTAGAATTGCGAAAAAAATTCAGAATTAGAGGGTATGAAAATACAGGAAAAAATTCAATTATTTTTCTGGAAATAAAAAGAAAAGAAAATGAATTTATAGCAAAAAATCGAGCCTCATTATATTATTATAATTTACATGATTTTATTTTAACCGGAAATTCACAAAAATTCATACATCAGAATGGTAATGCTGAGGAAGCCATTAAAAGCGCAAACACTTTCCTATACTATCTGAATAAAAAATATCTTGTCCCCATTGTTCTGGTTATATATGACAGAGAAGCTTATTATAGTAAATATAATTCAGATTTGAGAATTACCATTGATAAAAACATAAAGAGTAAAGTATGCACTTCCATGGCGAATTTATTCACCACTCATAAAAGTATTCACTGCTTAAATGGTTATTTTGTTTTAGAAGTTAAGTTTATATTTGGTTATCCCTTATGGTTAAAGAGAATTTTCAAAAAATTTAATCTTAATCGTAAAGCAGTATCAAAATATTGTTTAAGTGTAGATAAACACAAATCCGAGATCGAAATGCTGTTTAGGCATTCTTCCATAGAATTCTCTCAAAGTATCTTTGATCGAAAATGTTTATTATTTCAAGAGGTTTTAACAAGCTAATGTTCAATGAAATCCAAAATATTTTTGTCAGTTCCTTAAATCTAGGACAGGTAATTGTTAATTTATTGATTGCCTTTATTTGTGGCTCAATTGTATCATTTATTTATCGCAAGACTAATCCTGGTCCCAATTTTTCCGTAAATTATCTCAATTCTTTAATTATCTTAGCAATGATTACCTGTATTGTAATAATGGTGATTGGAAATAACCTTGCCCGAGCCTTTGGTTTGGTGGGTGCCATGTCAATTATCCGTTTCCGAACCGCAGTGAAAGACATTGAGGATATAGTTTTTATTTTCTTTGCGCTTGCCGTGGGAATGGCCGCAGGCACCGGATTGCATTCCGTAGCCTTTATTGGTACTATTTTAATAGGAATTGTACTACTTATGCTTTCCAGATGGAATATTGTGTATCCACATCATAATGAAATACTGGTTCAATTTTCATATCAAAAAAGAGATGATAGTGATAGACCCTATTTATCAATCTTGGATAAATATTGTAAAACAGCAAGCTTAATTAATGTAAAATCAATTGGGGAAGAAAATATTTTTGAGATTTCCTATTATATTCAGTTAAAAAATACTGATCAATCCAAGCTTTTTGTTCAGGAATTAAGAAAAATTAATGGTATAGATTATGTAAATTTACTATTTGATGAAGATAAATTGTAATATTCCTTACTGAATCAAAACCATTTTTTTTGTTTCTGAAAATGTTCCGATTGACACTTGATAAAAATATATACCACTTGGTACTTGATGACCCAGCTCATTGATACCATTCCAATAAATTGAATGTTTACCAGCCGAATTTTTACTTTCCTTAAGTATTGTAACTAACCGTCCCAAGTTATCATAGATTGAGATGCGAATTATACGATTTTCTAAATTTTCAGGTACTTGATATATAATTTTGGTCTGGCTATTAAATGGATTGGGATAGTTTTGTAATAATAAAAAAAATTCTCCCCTATTTATTTGATTTTGGCAATTTATATTATTTTGATTTTGCCTTTGTAAAACAAAATCAACATCTCTAACCGTATCAGGAGATGTCATTATTACCAAGGTGGCATCTTCGGGCTTACTTACCTTACAATAATAATCCTCATATAAGTCATCTCCTATATAAATATAGGAATGAAGATAATAGCTTTCCGAGGGCAGACGAACAAAATAATTTCCCGAGGTATCACTAATAATTGTAGGAGTAAGTTGCACTGGTGACCAATCCTCATGGAAAATTTCAATGGTGGCACTATCCACAGGTGTAAGAGTATTTCCCAGAAAAACTTTTCCCATAATGATTCCTTTCCGTATGAGCTGGAAGTTAATATCGGTTACCATTTGTCCAGGTACTACTTGTACTACGGTTTTCTCACCGGTTTCAGAACTATCCCTGTAATATTGGGATTCATAAATAAAACCAGCCGGAACCTTTCCCGTGGCTTGCATAAAATAATTGCCAGATTCAACAGAAAGAGAATAATAACCGGTATCATTGCTGGTAGTGGTAATCAAACTATCAGATAGACTATCCGTGGCAAAGGAGATAATGATTTCAGCGCCAGAAATCGGTGTTTGGCCCTTGGTCTCAAAGATAAATCCAGATATAACTCCTGTAGTATCAGAAGTTGTATCCAGATCCACGGTCCAGGTTTGAGAGGCTGCATATTCCGGATCAGATTGCCACACTCCAGCGGAATTTTTACCTTTTACATACACGGTGTAGGATTGCCCATCTATTAAATCGGATAATTCTATAGTAGGATCATCATCTAAAGATATTTCTTCACTCCACTCTGCTTCAGGATCGTTCACTGTAAAGGAATAATGGGTAATACCCGGTCCATCGATGGTCAGACATGCTGCTGTCTGATAGGTTATACTATCCGGTTCACCTGAAATGGAAACCCCGGCATTCACATAAGCTCCCATATCTATCCCATTGGGACCTGCTCCCATTGCCGGTGAAGTAGGCAGTAAATGAAAATCATTCTCCTCATCATAAAATTCAGGATCCACATCCAGATTATTTTCTCCCAGTTCATGAAAATTTGAGGAAATAATTGAATAATTAATTTCAACCTGAGGATCCTTATAATGAGAATGAGCATGTAAATTTTTAAAAGGTGCATTATTGTTCCAGAAAATATTTCCCTCTAAAATCGCACCTTTACCCGGAGCAACATCTTCAACTGGCATTTCACTGAAATTAATAGCTGCCTCAGAGGATTTTATAAAAGTATTATTTTCAGCGATTAAAAAGCCGCCTTGTTTCACTAGAATAGCATGTTCGTTATCATAAAAAATATTTCTAACCACGGTTATTTCGGAGCTACTACTATATTTGCCTGTAGAAATTGCATTGCTGGTATACCAATCAGCGTAAGGATAAAATCCAGTAAAATAATTCCCTTCAATATGAGCATCACAGCCATCCAGATCCAAAGCTTCATCCTGCCCTCCCCAAAATATATTATTATACACTTGCAGGATAGGACCTGGTCGTTGAGCCCCGGAAAAATCAATAGCATCGTCTTTTCCTATTACCCTACCGAATACATTATTCTGAATAATCAAATATTCATTATCACTAAGTCTGAATCCTCGGATACATTCTGAACTTATGGTTTCAGGAAATGTGGAGTTTTGGACAATCAGGGAAGGATGTTCAACCATAAATATTCTTGTATTATAATTATTCCATTCCATATGATTGACCAATAACTTAGAATATTCCAATAAAATAGATTGATTTTCATACTCTGCATAATACATATTAACATAACATAGCTTATTGTCTTCAAGGGTTCTATCAAAAACAATTCCACTCCAATTATTATTAGTTCCCTGCTCATGAGTCATAAGTATCCTGTTTTCTGCATTTCCAACCGCAAGCAGACATCCACCAGATTCAATTTTAATCTTTTTCCCTCGTTTAAAATAAACCGTAACCCCTGGTTCTATGGTTAAGGTTATATTAGCAGGAACTGTCAGGGAACCAACCACAGTCCAGGGTCCGGATGTTGTATCCAATACAGTATCTACTGTTAATTTACCTGATATTGTACTTCCGTTTGATTCATTTTTGCTAAAAATTATAATGGGAAAACAAAATATTAAAAATATAACATACAATGCCATCAAATTTTTTCTTTTTGCTAATAAATCAATGTGCATATTGATACTCTTTTATAATTAATTATATGATCCAAGAAGACTGTAGCATTAAGGAAAGAATCACATAATCTCTGGTGATATACACTTCCCAATACCTTATTACTCACTACTTATTCACGTACACTACCTCTCCCCCAATAATTGTATACACAACTTCCGTATCCAAAATTTCCTCCTTCGGTATGGTCATTATA
>CAZKMO010000188.1:0-5790 GCA_964554015.1 uncultured bacterium | reverse complement strand
AAGGATGATGGTTTGTTGATTTTGATAAGTAAAAAGGACAGAAAAGCAGTTATAAGTACCGGATATTTTACAGAACAGGTATTGCATGATTCAACTGCAGGACGTATACTTGATAAGTCCATGATACCGGAATTTAAAAATGGTGAATTTGGGGAAGGTATTATTAAAGGTATAAAAGAGATTGAAAAAGTGATTTATAAAAATTTAAAATTAATGTATCCTGATAAGTATGAATGATCAATTTCCCCCAGAGGCGGAGCCTCTTTGGGACAAAAAGTATGAATGATTACTTTTCCCCAGCGGTTGAGCCTCTGCGGAACTACAATTAATTTCTTAACCAGGGCAAAGCCCTGGCTTTTGGTTCGCCCGGGGGCACAGCCCCAGGGCAATCGTTTGAACAGCAAAACCCCGGGTGTCCGAAAGACCCCGAGTGTTTGGAATATTGTAAATAATCCTTCAGAGTATCCTTACAGCAGTGCCCGTTATTATGAGGAAGGATCTGATTGGCATAAGTTGAAAATAATGAACCTTTTCTAGTGTTTATTTTCCGCAGAGGCTGAGCCTCTACGGGACAAATCCTTCCAGAAAAGTATCCGAGGTAAGAATACATTCGGAGGTATAATTTCATAAAAAATATAAGGAGGGAAAAATGGTTCAGCAAAATAAGTATAAAATTATAGCCTGTCTTTTAATCTTCACTTTTGTTTTTTTATTTTTTCATTGCGGTTCTCAGAGCTCCTCTCCCCTAAAAATAAAGAGTTCCAAACGAGCTCATAAATTGCTGATCGGGGATAGGACGCGCTATCATGAGCTGACACCGGTCAATCCTTCAACTCATGTTATTCTAGATTTATACATCGATGGTATTTCTACGGACGATTTCAGCAATGCCAATAGAGACAGTGTATATATCGTGGCTACCGGGCAGATATGTGGGCCTCAGGTCACCCAATGTGGTATTATCAATGGTAAGAAAACCATCAGGTTATGTGTGGCTGTACCCAGGGAAGCTTCGGAACTTACTCTGCAAGTAGGTTCATTTCCTCCCAAGACTTTTAAGGTAAAAGGAAAGATTTATGATGAATTAAAGGACTGGTAAAAGTATACGTATACCTCTAAACTTATTTAAAAAAGAAGGAGAGCTTAGTTCTCCAGAATGAACCATTCCAGGGAAGGATCCTGGAACGATCATATATAAAGTGAAACAGAGTTTCACAGTAAAGGTGCGTTCCCAAACAGGAGTTTGGGAACGAGGAGGGGTGAAGAAGAAAACCTATGATAAATATAAAAACCAAAATCCTTGTTTTATTATTCAGTCTGGTTCCCGGTCTGTTATTAGCCCAGGATCCGGTAGTCAACTTTAATCCAGTCCCTTATCAATTTGTGGCAATGGAATTTAAAGCCGACTATTCCGAAATCGGTTATAAAAGGCATGCCTTCGATCTGGAAGTGGAAAGACAGCATATTGCATCCAGCATTCAAGGTCCTTTATATGTGATTTTCAGGGAAAATTCAACACCGCCAAAATGGCAGCTGGCCTACCCGGTACAGGAAAATATTACGGTCCAAGATCCTCTGGTCTGTGTGGAAATAACATATCCTGTAATTTCTGTTGCAGGAATCCGGGCATCGGAAATCGAGCCGGCTCTGGGCAGGCTGGAATTACAGATGAAGGAATTAAAGGTCTATCGTGCTTACCACACCATGGTCAGGTATGCTGATCCTCATCCCGCTTCCGATCCATGGGTGGAAATTATCATTCCCATTCATGAAAAAAGATCTGCGGATGCAATCATCTATCACCTCTCACATAATGTAATTATATTGGCTGTCATTCTCTATTTTTTTGCCGCTATTATTTTTGTTCTTTTCAAGCCTAAAAAAAGTCATTTCCTCTTTGCCATATTCATGCTATCCCTGGCTATGTCAAAATGGGACTGGCTTCTCTCCGGATTCAAATTTACCCTCTATGAAACCTTCCCTCATATTTTTTTTCTGGGAGAGCCATTTGCATTTTTATGTGCTCCCTCTCTTTTTATGTATATTGTTACCATCACACGTAAAGATTTCAAATTCAAAAAGGAACATATACTGCATCTGATACCGTTTCTTGTTTTTTTGATCATGATGATTTTCCGTTTTTATCGATATCCGGCAGCAATAAAGCAGGAACTGATCTTGTCACCAGCTTTTTTTTCACTCCTGGAGCAGCAGATTGGAATAATTGTGGTAAATTTACAGATTATCGGGTATACCGCAGCAGCAATTTTTGTTATTTACCGGTATCAACAGGAGTTACCCCGGCAACAGTCTTCCATCCTTTCCAGACAGATCAACTGGTTTTATATAGTGCTTTCAGGTATATTGGTCATCCACTATTCCGGATTTATTAAACATCTGATATTTCATTATACCGGCGTTTTCAGTGAGGTATTCTACCTGGTCTCTGTATTGAGCACCCTGATCTTTATAATGATTATCCTGTACCATATGGTTTTGCATCCCCAATTATTTTCTGAGGTCGATACGGATCTTGCTCAAAAAATGAAAAAATATTCTTTATCCTCCGATTTGTTTAAAACCTATAAAACCCAATTATTAACATATATCAAACATAACAAACCTTATCTGGATTCACAACTTACCCTGCAGAAACTCTCGGAAATGGTCTCCATCCCTCCTTATTCATTATCCGAAGTCATTAATCGCGGATTCGGTCAAAACTTTTTTGGATTCATCAACACCTACCGTATCAATGAAGCCAAGCAGCTTCTTCGTCAATCCCATCCCCGAAAGACCATTCTGGAAATTCTATATGAAGTCGGATACAGCAATAAATCCGTATTCAATGCCGTGTTTAAAAAGTACACAGGCAAAACACCCACCCAGTACCGTGTACAGATGTCTAAATAAGTTCATCCCCTATCACCTCACTCTGCATGATTTGATTCCCCCGAAATAAAACCGTCCTACTTTCAGGGCTGCTCCTTATATCAGACGACTTTTTGTCCCTTACTGTTTATATTTTCTCTGTTTGTTTCATTTTTATTATTTACATGAGGAGGAACAATCATGGTGAAGAAAGTGACAGTATTGTTGTGTTCAGTGATCTGTTTAGTAGTGTTTGGTTTAACAGAATTGGGTGCCAAATCACGGGAAAAGATCCCCATCCATTTGTTCATTCAGATGAGTCCGTCGGAAAAAGAGAATCCCAACTCAGCTGCCTACCAGCTGGTCAATCAATACAATCAGTCCAAGGAGAATATACAGCTTGTTCTGGATATTACCACAGCCAGCTGCTCCTTTGATGCTGCAGACTCCCTGCTTAAAAGAATTGCACAGGGTAATCCTCCGGATATCTCCTATTTACGGTATCGGGAATTGTGGGATAATTATCAGGATTTAACCCCCTACTTAACTGAGTCATTTTTAAACAGTATGGATACCACCATGCTGCAGGCGTTCAGGATCAACAATCGCCAGGTTTTCCTGCCTACAGGATATGCCAACCGGCTTTTTTATTATAATAAGAAACTGTTTGATGCAGCAGGCCTTGCTTACCCGCCGCATCAGTATGGTGCTGCTTATGCAGATGGTGAGGCCTGGGATATACACAAATTGGAGGAAATTGCCACATTACTCACCCTGGACAATCAGGGCCGTCATGCGGGTGATCCGGAGTTTGACGCGGATCATATCATACAATACGGCTTTCACTGGGGATGGTTGAACGGTATCGGCATGATACAAATGTTCGGACCGGCACAATTTATTACGGATAATGGAGAAGTAACCATACCTGATCATACCAGACAGGGTTATCAGTGGGTGCATGATGCCATCTGGCAAAAACATTTTGCTCCTGATATGACTGTTTTTACAGATGATATGGAGGGACGTCCCCTTCGTTCGGGTAAATGCGCCATGATGCTGTCCTATGTGGATAATGCCCGCATTTTGCAAAACACATCGACAGAATGGGATATCGCCGCTGTTCCTTCCTGCAACGGCGCGTATAACATTCCCTGGGGGATCGGCGGATATGCCATTCTGGAAACATCTCCATATCCGCAAGAGGCTATGGAAGTGATCATGGATATTATCAACATCAATGATCTTTATGCGACACCGGATATGGTCATACCCATGAAAAAGGACATTCGCGCCAACATTATTAACATATGGCATCCATATTATCCTGATATTGATCTCCAGGTTATACTGGACGGTTTTAATCATGGAAGTGCCCTGTGTGACGGACAAGTGCTGCAGTTCCGCATGCAAGCCTGGAAGCTGGTCAATGATTATCGTGGTTACCTATGGGAAGAATCCGATACTCAGATGGTGACAGGCGCGATTGATGCCTGGCTTATTCCGGAAATTGAGAAGGTTATCAATACAACCAATGTTAACAATAGAAGCTTGAACACATATCCGGAGCAGTTTCAGCTATTTCAAAATTATCCTAATCCTTTTAATCCAGATACCCAAATTGAGTATCAACTTGACAAAGCGGATCATTTACTGTTGAAGGTATATAATATTTCCGGACAAGAGATAGATGTACTGGTGGATGAGTTTAAGTCAGCAGGTAAACATAGACTCATCTGGCAGCCAAAAAATCTGGCAAGCGGGATTTACTTATACAGTTTGGAAATTAACGGGCATCTGAAAATGAGAAAATTGATTTTTACTAAATAAATAAAAAGATTTAAGAGAATAATCCGGACCGCCTACCCGGAAAGTCGACCGGACTTGTGTAGTTTTTTCACCTGGTTCCCCCTATCTTTTTTTAAGGTTCATTTTTATTAAAAGAAACTTTATAGGATATTAACTCCAGATTACAATTCTTGATTGATGGGAAAATTAATGAAATTGAATTCTCAGTAAAAGAGTCTGAAAATCAGGTTAAAGCACCTTCCTAAACAGGTCATTCCAGATTTCGATCCGAAATCGTATCCGGAATTAATTCATTATTAAAATTATATATTATGTTTATTGTTTCACTCAGATTTTTTAGCCATCTCCAATTTCTGGGGAGTCAGGGACTGAAATTTTTTTTCTTGACATTTTATACTTAAATTATTATTGTACGTTTATTACGCTTCTCAGCCCAGCAGAGGCCGAGTCTCTTTGGAACAAATACAACATAGATAATTGCCGAAGATGAAGAATATATTCGGTAGTGAAAATCATTCCAGGACAGGACTCAGATATAATCGAAACGGTAAGAAATGTATAATGCAAAAAGAATTAAAGAGATTATCTATTCTTTCGGTGCGGATTTATGCGGAATTGCATCTATTGACAGGTTTCAGGATGCACCTGAAGGCTTTAAGCCAGGTGATATTTATGAGAAAACCAAATCCGTAATTGTCTTTGCCTTAAAACTGCCAGCCGAGTCATTATTCGCCAATAGCTGTGTGCCCTATACCCATATCAATTCGCTCATAGCGCAAAAAGTGGATCGAATGACCTTTAAAATATCATATCAACTGGATGAGAATAATATTAAAAATGTAATAATTCCCACTGATGATCCCTATGAATACTGGGATAAAGAGAATTTAACCGGGAAAGGGATCCTTTCCTTGAAACATGCAGCCTGGCTGGCGGGTCTGGGCAAATTAGGCAGAAGTACATTGTTGATAAATAATAAATATGGCAATATGATTCAGATTGGAGCCCTGCTGGTCAACATCGAGCTGGAACCGGATGAAGTGGCTGATTATGAAGTTTGTCCACCGGATTGTACTCTATGCCTTGAATCCTGTCCTGTATCAGCCTTAA
>CAZKMO010000187.1:0-5808 GCA_964554015.1 uncultured bacterium | reverse complement strand
CCATTCTCAATTTCTCCCACAAAAAGTGATACAAAATTTGTGGCATAGGTACTTTTCTGAATAACTTTGTTTAATTTTTTAATAGTATACACCAACCGCATTTCTTCTGTCAAACCCATGCGCAATCCCACCACAACATCTCGTACTAAAAGAGCAGCAGGCAGACCATGTCCGCTGGCATCACCCAGACTGACACCAAAGTAATTTTCATTAAAATAAAAATATTCGAAAAAATCTCCCCCTACGTATTCTGCAGGTTGAGAATGACCGTATACATCAAAACCCTTGAATTCTGGTGACACTTCGGGCAGAAGACTTTTCTGTATTTGTTCAGCTCTCTTTAAATCAGTATTTATCATCTGAGAGAACAACCTGTAATTAAGAGCAGTCCTGAGTGCATTCAGAAATAAAGTGGTTTCCTCATAACTCCATCCCATAGTCAACTCAAATATAAACAACCATTTTTTAACCGGAGTGTGTACATAAATTGCAGCAGGAGTAATTTTTTCATAATCAACCCCAAAATCAAAATCCTTTATGTAAAACAGTTTATCAAATATCATACATCCATTTTGGGATATCTGATTTATGGTTTCACTATTTATGGGAATCCTATTCTTTATACCGGTAGATTTTTTATTAATTGAATCCACCAAAACATAATAGTCTCCTCTTTGTTCATAAATATGACTATTTATAATATTCAGTGTCTCTCCAAATTTTTCATGAATTTCACTTAAAATGGTAAAAAAGAAATTATCATGAGATTTTTCTCTTCTTATCTTAGAAAGAATAAGATCCAGCTCTCGATAAAAAACTTTTGGTTGAATCATATTTCCCATACTCCTTTAATCTCTGTACCGCATTGAGGACATTTTCCATCTTTTAGTATATTTTCCTTCACTTGAAATCCAATCCTATGGATTAGGCGGGTTCCACAAGCATAACAATAGGTATTTTCTCCTTCATCACCCCTCAAATTGCCAGCAAAGACAAAATGTAAGCCCGCTTCATGCCCAATCTCCATAGCTCGCCATATTGACTCCACCTGAGTCGGAGGCTTATCAAGCATTTTATACGTAGGGAAAAAACGGCTTATGTGCCAGGGCATATCAGGATCACATCTTTTAATAAAATCGGCCATCTCTTTTAACTCCTGATTGAAATCGTTTACATTTGGAATCAATAAAGTTGTCACTTCAACCCAAACGTCTGCTGCTTTCATTCGTTCAATGGTTTCCAAAACCGGTTTTAGCCGGGCACCACATATTTCTTTATAAGTCTGATCATTAAATGATTTCAGATCTACATTGGCCCCATCCATATATTCAGATATTTTTTGAAATGATTCCTGGGAAAAATACCCATTGGTTACAAACACATTTTTAATACCTTTTTCCTTAGCCAGTTTTGCTGTATCAAAAGCATAATCCCAGAATATTGAAGGCTCCGTATAGGTATAGGCAATAGATTCACATTTATTGTGCAAGGCAGCCTGAACTATTTCTTCAGGCAATAACTTTTCCCCCACAATATTATTATTCACTCTCGGCATTTGAGATATATCTGCATTTTGACAATGCTTACATTGCATATTACATCCCACAGTTGCCATGGAAAAGGAAAGAGTTCCGGGTAAAAAATGAAATAAGGGTTTTTTCTCTATGGGATCAGTATTAGCAGCAATAGTCTTCCCATACACCAGGGAGTATAAAATTCCCTCCCTGTTCTCCATGACCCCACATATTCCCCGTTTGCCAGGGCTGATGGTACATTTATGAGCACAGGTGAAACACTCTACTTTTCCATTTTCTTTCTTCTTATATAATTTTGCTTCTTTCATTGTTCCACCGTATTTTTCCTAAAACAAAATTTCCGATCTATATATGGATTATAAATTTTATATTGCCTATTTATCTATACTATTACAAATTATTTTTTTATCTTTTATCCCTTCGATAAAGTCTGTACTGAGTATATCGACGTACTCAGGACAAGCTTTTTTCTTTTGTCTTTTTTCTTTTTTTTCTTTCTTTACTCCCTGTTTCCAATTCTATCTATTTATCGGACTAGTTTATTGAAATATTTTCACCACAAAAAATAGGATACTCCTCGTGCCAAAAGCCCCAAAACAAGGGCAATAACTATAGTTAAGCAAATAATCAACAAGGTATTTTTTGCTCTAACCTGTTTCCAAAGAGCGCCAATTGTTGCTACACAGGGAATATAAAAAACTACAAAAATCGTAAAGACCAACATCTGTCCTTTATCCATTACCGTACTTAAATCACTGGACCCCAATGCCTGTATAAGCATCAACATGGAAAGTTCTTTTCTGAATACTCCAAAAATGAGAGTGACGCCGACCTTGACTGGAAGCCCCAATAAACTGGTCAAAGGAGATAAAATACTGTTTATACTACCTGAAATCTTAAAATATTCAATTAATGCCAATAAGGCACTGCCTGCTATTAGCAAAGGCCAGGCTATAATAATAAAATCTTTTAAACGATACCAGGTTTTCATCATAAGAACTTTAAAGCGTGGTACTTTATAGGCTGGTATTTCCAACATTAATCCCGGAGTTATTTCTGGAAGTAAGCGATTCATAATAGTACCAGTAATTCCTATTATAAATAGATTTAAAAAATAAATAACTAATACATAGGTCCCCCCCAGATAGTATCCGGCTATGCCCATTATTATGGTCATACGTGCAGCACAAGGGACCATGGTCGAAATCAAGGCAGTAATAAATCTATCTCTGGGTGATTCAATAATTCTGGAGGCCATGACTGCCGGAACATTACAGCCATATCCCAAAACAGCTGGGATTACTGACTTCCCATGCAGCCCCATTTTATGCATGATACCATCCATTAAAAACGCTACCCTGGGAAGATAACCAATATCCTCCAAAAAGGCAAGGCCTAGCAAAAAGGGAAATAAATAAGGTAAAACTATACCAATCCCACCCCCTATACCTTGTAAAATCCCTCTTGCCATCACCGAAATCAACGATCCAGCCTTGATATTATAGGTCCAGTTTGCTAGCTTATCAAATAAGGTAATAATAGGGGTTTCCAGGGCAGCCCCTAAGGTAAAAACAATATTAAAAAAAACCAGGAGTATTATTACTAAGAAAAAATATCCCCAGATATTATGCATTAATACATTATCTATTCTATCCCGCCAGTCAATGTGTGATTTTTTTATATGAGTTACTTTTTCAAAAATTGACATGGAAAGGCTATGCCTCTCTGCATTTATCACTTCATCAGAAGTTGTTCCATGAAGCAATTCTAATTCTTTCCTATATGCTTCAATATTTTCCATATGTTCGGGATGATTCTTTTTTATCATTTGCTCAAAATACTCATTTCTTTCCATCAATCGAGTTGCTACTAAATGTTTTGAAAACTTGGTATCCTGTGCCAAGGTATTATCCAGAATATCCATCATTCCTTGAATTCTGGTTTCTACATCCTTATGCCCTTTAATATGTGCCGGTAACCGCTTATTTTGAGTTGTTTCTAAGGTTTGACTTAATAAATCCCAGACTCCCTTGCCTTTAGATGCAATGGTTGTCATTACTGAAATTCCCAAAAAATCTGACAATTTCCTGGTATCTATCTCAATTCCTTTTCTCTCTGCTTCATCAATCATATTTAAATTGAGAATCATGGGGATATCCAATTCCATGAGTTGAAGAGTGAACTCCAGACTGCGGGACAAGAGTGAACTGTCCAATACATTAATTAATACATCGATGGGTTCCTCCAGCAGATACCTTTGTGTATCTTGGGATATATCATCATCTGCAGTCAGGGAATAAATTCCAGGAAGATCAACAATTCTGCAGATACATTTGCCAATGCGTACCTGTGTATGGGTATAGGACACGGTTGCCCCGGGATAATTTGAGGCTATGGATTTATATCCTGCCACTTCATTGAATATAGTGCTTTTCCCGCAATTTGGTTGCCCCACTAAAACGATGGTTAAGATATTGGGTTTGTTAATTTTATGTGTTTTCTTTCTATTTGCGAAAATCAATTAATTATTTTCCTAAATTCAGCTTATAGAAGTTAGATGTTATAGGTTATTCTCGTTTCACTTTTCATATAACGGATCACTTCTCTTTTCCATTCTCCCTTCTCCGTTTTCCTTTTTTCCCATCTTATATACTAATTGACATCACTTATTCTCATTATATATTGATACCACAATCTTCCGAGCCATACCTCGGCCCAGAGCAACATCCATTCCATGAATATTTACTAAGATAGGACCTTTCATAATTCCACTTCTTTTAACTGTCAGTTTATCTCCTTTATGAATACCCATGGTATTGAGTCTATTACGTACTCCATAACCACCATTTATCCTCTGCACAATTACTGATTGATTTATCTTTATTTGATCTAAAGTTACTGTATATATTTCACTCAACTCATTCTTCCTTATAACTCATGAAATTCTTCAACTCATTAAAGGTGACCTGGCTAATAACATGTTCCATTAAACAGGCATCTCTTTCCGCAATCTCAGATTCAATTCCCAATACTTCAGAGAGGAAATTTTTTAAAACAGAATGACGTTCTAAAATTTGCTCAGCTACCTGTATACCAGATAAAGTTAATTCAACAAAGTTATAGCGATAATGATTTACAAATCCCTTTTTATGCAGTTTCTTTACCGCACTGGAAACACTGGGCATGGAATATTCCAATTTTGTTGCAATATCCTTTATCCGAACATTCCCCTTATCCTGTTGAATTAAATAAATTGTTTCCAGATAATCTTCCATATTCTGTGATAAATGTTTTCTCATAAAGCTTCCTTGTTAGTTATACTAAACAAAGTTAATCACAACTAACTTAATATAAATTTATGATTTTGTCAAGTTTTTTTTATTTATTAAAATTAATCTTCCCAATAATTTATAATTTTTTTGTTGATAAATTAAAAAAATAATGTTATATTAAGCAAATAAATTCCAAGTTACCTATGTTATTCAACACAAAAAAATAAAAGTATATTTAATATCAGTAATAACCATTTTTACTAAAAAAAGGAGGAATTATGGTAAAAAAAATCATTTCTACAGTTTTAGTTTTCACTCTTATTTTCATCCTTTACAGCCCGGTTTCAGCCAGTAATGGAACTCAGATAGGAACTGTCGGTGCCCGCTCTACCTCAATGGGTAGCTGTTTTCGTGGATTAGCTGATGACTGGAGTGCGGTTTTTTTCAATCCTGCAGGATTAACTCAATTAAATGGAAAATGGACAATAGGAGTATCTAATGGTATTATTATGCCCCGTGCTTCCTATACTGCCAAAGAGTACCCCGCTGCTATGTTCCCCTTTTCCGGAATGAACACAAACCAAGTCGATGCCACTCCTGAAAACTTTTTTGTGCCCTCCTTGGGAATATATTACAAAAAATCCGAAAAAATAACCCTCGGACTGGGTATTTATGCGCCCTTTGGATTGGGTTCAGAATGGGATCTTATCGATTTACCCCCTTCCTATGGTAACTCAACCGGTATTTCCAAAGATAAAGAAAGCTATAGTGATCACATGGTTATCAATATTCAGCCCACCATAGCCATGAAACTGACAGATAAACTCTCTGTTGGTGTGGGACTAAATTACATTTGGGGTAAAATGGACCTGGATATGGTTAAACTGGCTTTTAATCCGGCATTACAATACTGGGGTCCTCTAACCCAAGGATTAGCAGGATATGGAATAACATTACCAGGTCTTACTTCCAATCAGTACAGACTTGTAATTGAAAACAAC
>CAZKMO010000186.1:0-5864 GCA_964554015.1 uncultured bacterium | reverse complement strand
TCCAAAGGGCCGGAATGCCGATAACTAAATCCTCTTTCCGGTGTATCAATCTGATAGGATGAAACTCCCAAATCCATCAATACTCCATCAACATAACTAACTCCCTCTTTCTTGAGAATAGAATCGATATTACCAAATTCACCCTGAATAAATACTATTTGATCACTAAATTTATGCAGCCTCTCCCGGGCATAAGATAGGGCTTCTTTATCTCTGTCAATAGCATAATAGGTTGCCTGCTTTTTCAGGTTATAAAGCACAGCTTCCGCATGACCACCTCCACCCACAGTGCAATCTACATATATTCCCTTCGCATTGGTTATTAAATACTCTACTACTTCCTCAACCAAAACAGGTGTATGGAAGTATCCAATACTGCTTGGAGTACTTAAACTCATAATTTGTCAGCACCACCAAAACGCTTAATAAGTTCATTATTACTCAAACTTCCACTATTCATAAATTCTTCGAATAATACTGGATTCCAGAATTCCATTCTGGTCACTACACCAATAATAAGAACTTCTTTTTCGATTTTAGCATGCTCTAAGTGTTTTTTGGGAACAATTATTCTACCCTGTTGATCACACCGGGAGGGGTGGGCATCATGCATAACTTGTAATAAGTATCTTCTTTCCTCATCAGAACTGGCCAGAGATCCATAAGATCTTGCCAGTTTTAAGGAAAATTCTTTAAATATTTCTCCAGGATATACAAACAATGAGGTATTAGGGCCATAGGTAATATGAAAGGTATTATCTCTCATCTGATTCCTGTATGGGGCTGGGATATTTACCCTACCTTTGGCATCAACCGTATATTTAAAATTTCCACTAAATGCTAAATCCAAATTAACCCCCTGTCAGGTATCTAAGTGATTATTTACCCTTATTTACCCATTTTAAGGGATTCTTACCCACCCATAATAAAGCTAAAATATTTATTAATGTCAAGTAAAAAATGAAAAAATTTTATTTTTAAAAAATCATTGCATTTTTTCACTTAATAGACTACATTTATATCAAAATATATTACAGGGAATACATAAACTTATATGACCTATTTTAGAAAAAAAAATCAGCATTTTTTTATAGAAACCTATGGCTGCCAGATGAATAAAAATGATTCCGAACGCATAGCAACTATTCTTCTGAATCATGGCTACCTGCCGGCTGATACCCAGGATAAAGCTGATATCATCTTAATCAACACCTGTTCGGTTCGGGAACATGCAGAAAATCGTGCTTTGGGGAGGGCTCAGGGCCTGGCAGCCTGGAAGCAGAATTCATCCTCAAAAAAACTGGGAATTATCGGGTGTACTGCCCAAAGAATGGGTAAGGAATTATTTGAAATGATTTCACATGTGGATTTTATTATAGGTCCTGATCAATATAGACATATACCTGAAATTATTGAAAATTCTGATAAACAACCGTCTATCAATACTCAATCCCAAAATGATGAGACCTATGAAAAAATATATCCAAAAATTAACCATACCAGCGTCAGCGGTTTTGTAACCATTTCACGCGGATGCAGCAATTTCTGCTCTTACTGTATTGTTCCCTATACCCGAGGGCAAGTACGAAGCCGAAATTCAACTGATATAGTTAAAGAAATCAAATATCTAGTTGGAGCAGGAAAAAGTGAGATGGTACTTTTAGGACAAAATGTTAATACTTATTTTGACGGAAAATACCATTTTCCTGATCTTTTGAAAATTGTCAGTCAAATACAAGGGGTACTAAGGATTCGGTTTCTGACCTCTCACCCTAAGGATTTATCAGAAGACATACTACAGGTAATACAAAAGGAAGAAAATATTTGCCCTCATCTGCATTTGCCGGTGCAATCCGGCTCAACCAGAATTCTTGATTTGATGAACCGACAATATTCCAGAGAAGATTATATACATCTGGTGGCTAAAGCCAGACACATGATTCCTGAACTCTCCCTTACTACTGATATTATGGTCGGTTTTCCCGGAGAAACTGAAAGGGATTTTCAGAAAACCGTAGATTTAATTAAGGAAATTCGTTTTGATAATGCTTATCTCTATAAATATTCTCCCCGTCCTGGTACCAAGGCTGCAACTATGAAAAATCACATTCCGGAAAAAATAAGATTACACAGACTTAACACCATAATTCAGCTGCAAAGAAGAATATCTCTGAAAAAAAAGAAAACCATGATAGGAAAAGAAGTAGAAGTGATACCTGAGACCTTCAGTAAACATTCTCATAGTGAACTTTGGGGTAAAACTTCTACCAATTATGACATTGTTTTTCCTGGTGATAAAGCAGTAATCGGTAATCTGGTCTCCATAAAATTAAAAGAATGCAGGGGAGCAACCTTAAGAGGTGTATTGGTTAGTTAATAAATTTTGGTAAAAAGGAGCAAATTATGTGGATTTTTAAATGGATTTTTGGTGCTTTATTAATTATCATAATATTAGGATTTGCCATACAGAATCAGGAACAGGCTGTCTCTGTTCGTATTGTGTCCTGGGAATCACCGGTTGTTCCTCTTTATCTTATTGTTTTCCTCTCTTTCATAGCCGGTATGATAACCTGGTTTGCTGTTTCTATCTTTAAGATTTTTAGCTTAAAACAACAAAACTTTACTTTACAAAGAGAAGCTAAAAAAGTTAAAGATGAGCTTAATCGTTTACGTAATGCCAGTATTGAAGAAGAAATTGAAACTTCTGATTTACAGGAATCTGACGAAACTACTGAACCCATAAATAAAACAGACGAGGAATAAGTATGCCGTTTTATTACTATATAGCCTTAATAGTAATTATTATTGTAACTCTGATGATTTTATTCTTTAACAAAAGAAAAAAGAAGAAATATGACCTGGTATCTTCTACCTATGTTGATGCCCTGCATCTTCTTCTGGAAGGGAAAAGATCCAAAGCTATACAAAAACTCAAATCTACGGTTAAAAACAATAGCGATAATATAAGAGCGTATATTACTCTGGGAAACCTTTTACGGGAACAGGGATATCCTGACAGAGCGGCAAAAATCCACAAATCATTGGTTATCAGAGAAGATGTTTCTAAAGCAATGATTGATACTATCAACAGCTACTTGATCAAAGATTATATTGCCGATGGTCAAGTTGACAAAGCAATCTACACGGCAAATAAGATGGCAAAATCAGCCAAAAAGAATATTAAAATTATCAATACTCTACTTTCCCTATATGAAAAAAAAGGCGATTGGGAAAATGCTTTCCGCTATCGGCAGAGAATTGATAAATTGGAAAAGAAAAAAAATAACCATATTCTCGCGCTTTATAAAGTCCAATCTGGTCTCGATTTAATTAATAAAAAACAGGAACATGATGCCCGTCTTGCCTTCCGGGAAGCCATCAAAATAGACAATAAGTGTATACCTGCTTATCTATATCTGGGAGATTCTTATCTTAGAAGTAACAGGCAGAATGATGCCATAAAAAGCTGGAAGGATTTAACCGAAAACATTCCGGAAAAGGCATATTTTGCTTTTAATCGACTGAAAGAAACCCTCTTTGAAATAGGCAGGTATGGAGAAATTGAAGAATTATATAAACAAATACTAAAGAAGAATAAAAATAATATCCCCACCTTGATTGCCCAAGCTGAATTTTATAAAAAACAGGGACAAGATGATAAAGCCATACAGATTTGCCATCAGCTGTTAAATAAAAATCCGCAAAATGTAAAGGCAAATTTTTTGTTAATCTCTCTTCTTCAGAATCAAAAAGATTATCAACAAGCTATCAAAAAAGCACTGGACTACTTAAAGACTGAACAAAAACAGATTCAAACCTATTCTTGTTCGGAATGTAACTATACCTCAGATACACCCTTATGGTTATGTCCTCAATGTCATCAGTGGGATACTTTTATAGAATAAAAATGACAAAATATTTTATTATTTTTATAACCACAGTATTATTACAGCTTCCTTTCTTGTCTGGAAAGGCACAAACCGTACAAGAGATTGTGAATAATATCCGTATGGGAAAATTTGAGGAAGCTAAAGCATCTCTCTTAAAGATTGAACATACAGATCAAAAAACAGTATTATTTCTTAAAGGTCTGCTGGAAACCGATGGTAAATCCGCAGAGCAATATTATACCGAAATTGTAAATAACCATCCTGATTCCAAATATTTTAATAATGCCTTATACAGGCTGGCCTTACTAAAATATACTTCCGGTCTGTATAAAACCGCAACAGATTATTTTCAAAAGATAATAAACTCTACTTCCAATGATTATCTTAAACAAAAATGCAGCTATTGGCTGGGGCTCTGCTATCAGGCCACTGATCAGGAAAATTTAGCCAGGCTTAAATTTTCTGAAGCAATCAATCAATACCCGGAAACAGAATTCTCAGATATGGCCCGCATAAATCTGAATAATTTCAATATGCCCGCTGATTCCACTCCCCCTGAATTTGTATCAGAATCAAAACTGCTGTATGCTGTACAGGTGGGCGCTTTTTTAAACCAGCAAAATGCCATCTTGAGAAAAGCTTTTTATGAGAACCATAATTACCGGGTAGAACTGCATACCAAATTCATAGATGACAAAAAATTCTATCTGGTGTGGATAGGACCCTATGACTCCATGTCCCAGGCACGAAGCATAGGTGAAAGCCTTAAGAAAAAATTTGACCAGCGCTACACCTTGGTAACCAGGGAAGAATAAACTTCCATTTAAAGCTTACCGCTGCACATAAAAAATTGGTAGATAATTTAATAAATGATTTGTTAAAATTGGAGGGGGAGAAATGAGGAGAAAAACTTTATTAATGGTTTTATTGAGTGCGGGTATTTGCTGGGGCCAAAATTGGATGGGTTTAAAACTTAATACTGGTCTTACTGTTTATGGTGATTTTTATAAAGCTGAACATGAAAAAATTTCAATATATGAAAATGATACTTTGTTTATAATACCCAGTAGTTTAATAAAGCATGGCATATATAAAAAGAAAATGTTTGATCCTGAGAAACTTTTTACCTTAGATATTAAAACAGAACAGAATAAAAAATTCAGTAAAGAAATCTTAGTCGATAAATATAGTATCATGCCCTTTACGATTGATTATATTACAATGCATGATGTTGATGATAAAATA
This sequence comes from uncultured bacterium, assembly GCA_964554015.1. GTDB lineage: Bacteria > Zhuqueibacterota > QNDG01 > QNDG01 > CAYUAG01 > CAYUAG01. The sequence continues at coordinate 729 of CAZKMO010000186.1, read as the reverse complement.
GTGAATGATATAAAATTTGAATTGTTAAACAACTCTGGTAAAGCCATAAAAGATTGTGCAATATTATATGAAGTTGGATTCGGTTTAATAATAACCGGTTTAGCTATTACTGCACTAACAACTAAAGATGGTAAAAATAATGTAGTCGGTCCTATAATTTCTGTGGTAGGCTCTTTGTGTACATTACTAGCTCCATTTCAATTACATGATGCGGGGGACAATTTAAAATATTTGGCGAAGCTGGAACGGCATGATGGGGGAGGATAGATTGGGTGGTGAGTAAGTGTAATTTATTTCTTGATTGTTAGTCGGAAACTGTATAATAACTTGTTATAAGGTCGCAGATATTTAAATAAATCTATAAGAATGTATTAATATGCCTCGTGATCAAATATTAAAAAAGGCCTTTGAGATTGCAGACGATGGAATGCAGAGTGTTGTTGGCTATTATCATTATGTAATTGCTTCTCAATATTTGGCAAAAGAACAAGTAATTCTAGATTATCTCCCAAAGGAAATTGTTATCCAAAATGACTCAGTTCGAACTAATTTCAAAATGAGAATGTTCCATGAATGGGACAGATACTATGATCCTCGAGATCTGGTTGAAACGATGCGTACTGTTTTTGCTCCTTATCATATTCGCACTTGTTTATTAGGCATTGTGAGCATCTTTGAGGTGTTTTTGTCTAATTCAATTGATCGCCTAATTCAAAAAGGGAAAATTAC
>CAZKMO010000185.1:0-5868 GCA_964554015.1 uncultured bacterium | reverse complement strand
TAAGAGCCTTTGAGGAGATCGTATCCATATCGTCTTGACCGTATACATTGACTGCCACTATCGTACATAAGATGAAGTTCACAATTACATTTCTGTTCATTATATTTATCCTTCGGTAAATTACTTCTAATTAAAACTCAGTTTTCCTTAGTAATTTAAATTCTTTTAAAGAAGAGATCGGCACCATGGTAAAACCATACCTGTACCCTTTGACACTTGGTCTGATCAGATAAGGTTCATGCGGCATGGCTCCCCAACCGTCGTCACCGGCAACACCCATCTGGCGGTAGTCGATATGCAGTTCTACCAGACTTTTTGGTTTGATATCGTTACTGTGGAGTAGATTCTTGTCTTTGTCCGGACCAGCATCAAAATCTTCTATGGGATTATTGAGCACATTGAATTCAATCAGGGAATCGGCAACCACCAGAAGTCCGCTGCCATCATCACGGATTAACGCCATCCAGCGCACATCTGTACGATGCCCGTTTTCCTGGGGCCGTATATAAGGGACATATTGTTCAGCAACGCTTGATTTATAACGTCCTACAAACGCAGAAGAGTTGCGGTCGCAGTAATTTTCCCAGGGGCCGCGGCCGAAATATTCCAGTTGAGTAAATTCGGCGGGTATCTGCATCTTCATTCCAATCCGCGGAATTAGCGGTATTTCACTGTCTGTTGATATCAGCAGATTTTCTATTTTTACCGTGCCATTTCCCCTGATGGTATAGTGTGCTTTCCAGGTTGATCGTAAGGAATCAAAATTATAAACAACTTCCACCAGTACGGCATTACCTGGTTGACTCGTTTTTATGTGTGCTGCTTCGAGTTTCTTTTCAGAGGCTTGTTTCCAGAGGCGGCATATTTTGGGCATCTGCCAGCCGTAATCATTATCAGTCGGGGCCCGCCAGAATGCGGGACGCGGTCCGTATCCCTCAAGCAGCAGTTCTTTCCCTTTGCTTTTATAAGAAGTCATAATGCCGGTCTTTTTATCAATTGCTATGGAGAAATCATCTCCTTTAATATTAATTGAAACACCTTCTTTATAGGTGACCTTCCCGGCTTGGGAATTATCAAATTGTTTTTTATCAGCTTCAAGTGGTAGTTTGAATTGCTCCGAGGCTGTTTCCCACCCGTCCGGCAGCAGATTTTCTGCTATTGTGGTTTTTGCCGAGATGGTCAGAAAATATTCTACTCCGGGTTTTGCCTTCAGATTCTTGAGGTCAATAGTAATCTGTTTTGATTGTTCCGGGGCAATATTCAAAACAGGCAGTTTTTCAGTACTAACTATTTTACCATTAGCTGTTATATCATAAGAAAAAGCATATTTATTTAAGTTGGTAAAACGGAATTTATTTATAATAGTAATTTTTCCGGCAGAAAGGTTATCAGCTTTAAAGCCAATATTCTGATACACATGTTTCACTTCCAGGCTGTGCGGTTTAATGCTCCTGTCAGGAAATACAATACCGTTAATACAGAAATTTCCGTCCGAGGGCGTGCCTGCAGGACCATAATCTCCTCCATATGCCCAGAATTCGCCTTTTTCATTCTTATCAGCAAGCCCCTGATCCACCCAGTCCCAGATAAAACCGCCCTGCAGATGGGGATATTTTTCCATAGAATCCCAGTAGTCTTTTAAATTCCCCTCACTGTTACCCATGGCGTGTTCATATTCACAAAGGATCAGGGGACGGTCATTGTATTTCTGGGCGTATTTTTCAATATCCGGTATTTTCATATACATCGGGCAAAATATATCCGTATTCCATTCCAGTCTGGCCTGTTCATATTGTACAGGCCGTGTTTTATCATGGCTGTGCAGGAAAAGATAGGTTTGATAAAAATTATACCCGTTGCCGGCTTCGTTGCCCAATGACCATATTATAACCGATGGATGATTTTTATCGCGTTCGAACATATTGCGGGTGCGGAACAAATGTGCTTCTGTCCATTTCAGATTATTGGCCAGGCTTTTACCTTTGCTTCGGTCGTAGCCCATGCCGTGCGATTCTATATTGGCTTCATCAATAAGATAAAATCCATATTTGTCGGCAAGATCATAAAAAAATTCAGGCTGGGGATAATGGCTTAACCGGATGGCATTGATGTTTAGTTGTTTCATCCGTTCCAGGTCAAGTTTTGTGGTTGCTTCATCAACAACCTGTCCGGTAATAGGATTAAACTCGTGAAGATTGACTCCTTTGATCAGTACCCGTTTTCCATTAACAAGGAACAGACCATCTTTGACTTCACTGGTACGAAAACCAATTTTCACTGAAGTAACCTCTGTTGGTTTACCTGAAGCATCTTTTACGGTAAGTATTAAAGTATAAAGATATGGTATTTCTGCAGACCAGACATTAACTGAAGGAATGGTGGTTTTAAAATTTAGAGTGCCGGATGTATCCTTGATTTCGACGGTTTTTGTTTCTGAATCGACATTTTTTCCGGCATCATCCAAAATTTCATAGGTTAGGGAGTGGGTGGTTTTCCGATTCGAATGATTTTTCAATTCCACGTCGAGATCAAAAATACCATTGATATAGTTTTCATCAAGTGTGCTTCTCACAAAAAAGTCACGCAACCGCACTTTAGGCTGCGCATAAACATACACTTCCCGGGGGATGCCGCTCAAACGCCAAAAGTCCTGGCATTCCAGGTAGGAGGCATCGCTCCAGCGAAAAACCTCTACGGCAATGGTATTTTTTCCGATATGCACATATTTAGTGATGTCAAATTCCTGGGGCGTTTTGCTGTCCTTGCTCATCCCGACTTTGTGGCCGTTAATCCAAATAAACCCGACTGATTTGATAGAACCAAAATGAACAAAAATCTGCTGTCCGTTCCATGATTCTGGAATATCAAAGTCGCGGCGGTAATAGCCAATATTGTTCTTTTCCAGATCATTAATATATGGCGGCTTAAAATTCCCTTCCGGATAGAACTCATATCCTATATTAATATAAATGGGGATACCGTAGCCTTCTATTTCCATGTTAGAAGGCACTTTTATTTCCTTCCAGCTGGAAAGATCAAGATCAGGAGCAGCAAAATTATTTATACGGTTGGAGACACCGGTCACAAAATTAAATTTCCAGATGCCGTTTAATATACGTACACGTGCTGCTTTGCTTTTATGGTTTACCAATGCAGTTTCGCGATTATCATAACTGATAAAAGTGGCATGGGGATATTCTTTGTTTATCCCCTGAATGGCAGGATTTTCCAGTTCAGGATGAGGAGGCCGATCCTGTGCCCGGAGAGCTGATATTAAAAGTATTCCACTAAGTAAAATAAATAATTTTCTCAATTTTATTCTCCAAGTTTTCTGCTATGGTGAAGATACATAACTTAATATAAAGTGAAACTTGTAGTATTACAAATTAACAGTAACAGTTTTTCCTTTATAAATTACTTCTTTATCAAACTTGTTAACCTTATCCAAACTAACACCACTATTTATTGAAACTTTTACTATATTGAATTTACGTTCACTGAGCATTCCAGGATAAGATCCTTGCCGATCACTGATGGTCAATTCTTTTTTTGCATCATTCCAGAAAAAAGTTATGGTTGTATAATTTCCTTTTTCATAATTATAATTGTCGAACTCATCCTCATATAAAACAAATTTACCGTCGGCGCCGGGATAAACACGTATCTCTAAATCATCCCATTTTTTCTCAGTGGCATATTGAACTTTGGGGCCCATGGGAAGTATGGATCCCGCTTTTATATACAAGGGAATGATGTCGATGGGGATCTTTTTACTTATTTTTTGTCCGCCGGCAATTCTTTTACCGGTCCAGAAATCGTACCACTCAGTTCCTTCTGGCAGATATACTTCTTCGGTTTTAACCTTACTGAAATCTTCAACATGAGTGGTATCATTTCCATCAACACTGATCTTGGAATACATAGGCCTAGTTACAGGGCAAACCAGCAGGGATTTGCCGAACAAATACTGGTTGTTGATATCAATTGCTTGTTCATCCTGGGTAAAATCCATCACCAGAGCACGCATCATGGTCGACTGATTAGTCGTCACCTGCCAGGAGGTTGCATAAATATAGGGCAACAGCCTGTAACGCAGGTTGATAGATTTTTCAATCGCATCATAAATTTTATCGCCCTTTTTACCGAACTGATAGATTTCACGGGGAGCATCAGTGCCATGTGAACGCATCATGGGGCAGAATGCACCGAATTGTATCCAACGAGCATATAATTCTCGGTAATCTGCATCCTCAAGCTTATCCGGGTATTCCCAAAGAAAGAAACCGCCGATATCGCTGTTCCAGTAGGGGATAGCGCAGAGTGAAAAATTTAAACCTGCGGAGATCTGGTTCCTGAGTGCCTGCCAGGATGCCACTACATCACCCGACCAGGTATTGGCTCCGTAACGCTGCTGGCCGGCAAAAGCCGAACGGGTCAGTATAAATACCCGTTTTTCCGATGTGACCGAGCGCTGGTGATTATAAACACCGCCTACCGTCATCAGGGGAAAAGCATTGCGGACCTTCCGAAATGAACCAAGATAGGTTTGATTATCAAAATCAGAGGTTTTGAAATCCATATGATCAGGTTCCGATGAATCAATCCACCAGCCGTCCATACCAAGCGAGAAGATACCTTTGTTCAAATATTTCCAGTAAATATCGCGAGCCACCGGATTGTAAGGATCGTAAACCCGGACACCTGATGGGTAATCCATCCTGGGCGGCCATTTTTGCGAGCCGGATGCCGGCCAGGTCACAAAATCCATCAGCGCATCAATCTTATCCAATTCTTTGTATTGTTTAGTGTGAGGACCGAATGAATTCCAGATAGAGATAATCATATGCGCATTCAGCTTATGTACATCGTCCACCATCTTTTGCGGATTATAAAATTCGGGATTGAGAAATTCCATGGCATTCCACAGGTAATTGTTACCCCAGTACTGCCAATCCTGAATAATCCCATCTAAAGGCACACCTAGTTCACGGTACTTTTTTACCACACCTACTGTTTCATCCTGACTTTTATACCGTTCCTTACTCTGCCAATAGCCATAGGTCCATAAGGGAAACATAGCCACCTGTCCTGTCAGGTTACGCATACAGGCAATCACACCATCGGCATTGCTACCGACCATAAAATAATAATCAATACAATCACCCACCTCCGAGGTAAAAGAGGTGTTTTGCGGATTATCTTCAAAAATTGTGGGGGAATAATTGTCCCAAAACAATCCATATCCTTTTACCGACAGAAAAAAAGGAATATAATCATCCGTATTTCCCTGCACCATGTGCAGCTTCAGGTCGCTCTGCACCATTTTGCCTTGCTGCTGCTGGCCCAAACCGTATATGGCCTCATCTTTATCCAAAATAAATGATTGACTGACAGTAAAAGTTTTTATGCCGGCATCGTTGAATTCAGAAAAAGCTGTACCGCTATTTTTTTCACTTAATAATAAATTACCTTCCGGAGTTGAGAAAGAGATTTTGCCGTTTTTCAGGTTCAGGTTCACTTCAAGCCTATTACTTTTCAGGGAGAGTTTATCACCTGCCTGATTTATATCAAAATCAGTTTTTTGGGGAACCGCAATTACCGAGAGGCTTTTCTTGTAAAAGGTTTTACCTGCAGGTGATTTCAATATCCGAACTGTCGATGAATTGTAAAACTGAATTTTTAGATCTATAGAATTGATGGTTGACTTCATTCCCAAATCGGTTTTCTGATAAGTTTGGGCCTGTATATTACTTAATATAGCAGCCATAAAAAGTACAATTTGTATGGATCTGTTGATCATAGTTTCATACTCCTAAAATTTTTATTTTCCTTTATTATAATTCACAAAGTTACTTCATATAACCGGCT
>CAZKMO010000184.1:0-5883 GCA_964554015.1 uncultured bacterium | reverse complement strand
TATATATGATAAAGATGGATCGAAAATTATAAATCTCAAAAATGAAATTGTCCAAAAAATTGAAAAAGTTATCGACAAGACCAAACCTGAAGATATATTTTATTATATTTATGCAGTACTTCATTCTCCAACATACCGTGAGAAATACAAAGAATTTCTAAAGATAGATTTTCCGCGTGTGCCGTATCCGAAAAATGCGAAACAGTTTAAATCACTTGTCAAACTGGGCGCGGAGCTGGGTTCGATTCATCTGCTTGAGTCGCCAAAGGTCAATAAGTTCATCACCACATTTCCTGTTGCCGGATCGGATATTGTCGAAAAAATAGTTTACAAAGACGGGAATGTGTTTATCAACAAAGACCAGTACTTTGGGAATGTTCCCGAAATCGCCTGGAATTTTTATATCGGTGGTTATCAACCGGCTCAAAAGTGGCTGAAAGACCGCAAGAACCGTAAGCTGACAAATAAAGAAATCGAGCACTATCAAAAAATTATTGTGGCATTGGCGGAAACTAATAGAATTATGAAGGAAATCGATAAAATCAAATAAGGGATATGAGACGAAAAGCAAAAACGATCCCTAAAACGATTCATATTGATCCGGTCATACATTTTGTTCGGGGCGAGCGGGTCATCCTGGACACTGATCTGGCAAAGATCTATGGAATCCAGACGTTCAGACTCAATGAAGCCGTAAAACGAAATCGTGACCGTTTTCCAGAAGATTTCTTGTTTCAACTTACCAAAAATGAGTACGATGCTTTGACATCGCAAATTGCGATGTCAAAAAAGGGACGAGGTGGAAGGCGCACCCTTCCCTATGCCTTCACTGAGCACGGTGCAGTAATGGCTGCAAATATTCTAAATAGTGAACGGGCCGTACAAATGAGTATTTTCGTGGTACGTGCCTTTATTAAGATGAGGCAAACTCTCGCAGCCAGTAAAGCGCTCACCGATAAACTCAACGAACTGGAGAAGAAGCTCACCGGCCGGCTCGACGTTCATGAAAAAGTGATTGCATACGTTCTTGGGGAATTGAAGAAACTGATGGAACCACCTCCATTACCCAGATCCAAACGCCGTCAGATTGGTTTTCGGAAAGGGGAGGAGAAACAGCAGTAGCGTTAACCAACAGTAGGCATTTCAACGATCGCTTATTGATACTTATGATCGCCTTGGGTTACTTACCCGAGATGCTAAATCAGTGGGCTTCATAGTCCACTAAAGAAAATCATCGCTTGTCCTTGACATTGTGTGACAAGTAAAGTCATATGATCGGCACAATACTTTTTTATTTTTATTACGCCTGATCTCTGGTTTTTGACTGGGAAACCATAAATAATAAAGGAAATAAAATAATGAAAAGACACCTTCAGATTTTAAGTATCATCGTAATTTATTTCTTTATTTTTACAAAAATTACTAAAGCTGACGGGGAGATCGTGGGCAGGTGGCCCTACGGACCTTGTAAAGCTGTGGCAGTAGATGCTAATTATGCTTATATCGGTACCGGAGGTATGATTAAAGTTATTGATATATCAGATCCTCTTAATCCGGCAGAGGTTTCCAGTATAACCACAAACGGTGCTGTGGAAAACCTGTTTAAATCCGGAGACTATCTTTATGTGGCTAACAGAGATAAGGGATTAGGTATTTTTTACACCAAGAACCCATCCGATTTAATTAAAGTAGGGAGCTTTCCTGTATTGGGCGATGCTGAAGATGTATATGTTGAAGGAAAATATGCCTATATTGTGGGGACATCCGACTGCGGTATGTATATCCTCGACATCAGTGATCCTTCTCTTCCCACAGAGATAGGCCATAGTGATCAATGTGGCTACAGCGTATATGTCTCCGGAAATTATGCTTATTTGGGTACGGGTGATTTCATCATCATGGATATAAGCGATCCTACCAACCCGGTAGCAATTTCCTGGCTCCAAGGGCGTTTGTCAGAATGGATAGATGTGGGGGAAACGTACGTCTATGGAGATTATGCCTATTTAGGCCTCTGGAACCAGGGCCTCTATGTGGTTAATATAAGTGATCCTTCCAATCCGGTGGTAGAATCCAGACTGTACCCAACTGATTGGATATGGTCTGTTTGCGGCCATGATAGTTTTGTATATGTCATTGGATGTGGTATTGGCCTGGCAATTTTGGATGTGAGTGATCCGACTAATATTACAGAAACAGGTCACTGTCTGTCGGATTCTATAGGTGATGTGTCCGGATTATGTGTCGCTGGGAATTATGCTTATATTGCCGATGTCTGTAATCTTAAAATAGTCGATATTGAAGATACTTCTCATCCGAAGAGATCAACTCAACTGACTTTTTCAGGGTATGTGATGGATGTGTTTGCTTCAGGTAATTATGCCTATGTAGTCAATTACGATTTCAACATCATTGATGTGAGTGATCCCTCGAATCCCTACACTATTGGCTATATCGATTCACTTGATAGTCGGTTGGAGCATGGTGATGCGACCGGTGTTTATATCTCGGGGGACTATGCCTACGTCGTCGGATATGAAGGGCGTCTCAGTGTGATTGACATTAGCGATCCCTCGAATCCTGTTCTCTTGGGCGGGTACAACACATTCGACGATGCCCAGGAGGGTGGTGTTTTTCAATCCGGTGATTATGCCTATGTGGCAGGCGAAGGCGGAGGGCTTTGTATTATCGATGTCAGTGATCCATCCCACCCAACCCAAGTAAGTACTGTCATTACATCTGCTGGTACCTGGGATGTGCATGTATCCGGAATGTACGCTTATGTAACCGATTTTAATGATGGTAATCTATATATTATCGATGTAAGCACTCCCTCAGATCCCCAGGTTGTAAGCACCCTTCATCTTCAGGAGCATGCCGAAAAAGTTTTCGTTTCCGGCAACTATGCCTATGCCACCAGTTGGGAGGATGATGGTGATAACAGATTGCATATTATTGACATATCTGATAAAAGTGAACCGATTGAGACATCTTACTATAACTTTTTAGTGATTAGAGATATTCAGGTTGTGAACAAACAAGTGTATGTGGCCAATGAAGTTTACGGAATAAGCATACTCGATGTCAGTGATCCCTACCATCCCATAAAAGTGGATAGTGTCGAGTCACCGACAGCTTTCGATATGTTTGTGGGTGAACAATACACCTACGTCATTGACAAGAATTATGGAATGTATATCCTGAATTATGGCACTGCGAATGTAGAAAATCCGAATCTGGAATCACCACTCAAACAGGTCGCGCTTCATCAGAACTATCCCAATCCCTTTAATCCCCTGACCAGGATTACCTATCAGTTGCCAACAAAATCCCAGGTGACCTTGAAAATTATTGATATCCAGGGCCGGGAAATCAACACCCTGGCAAAGGGAATGCAGCCTGCGGGGACCAATTCCGTGGTCTGGGACGGCAGGAATAGTGGGGGGAAGGAGGTTGGTTCCGGAGTCTATTTCTGCAGGTTGGAAATTAACAACTTTTCCCAGGTCAGGAAGCTTCTGCTGATACGATAGTTTTAACGCCTGGTTCCTCGCCTTTACGATCGTCCAGGATACTAGGATGGGCCTGTGGCCCATCTTTTAATTTGTCGCATATTAGAGCCAAATATTATGAAGTATTTAAAAAATAAAATAATATATTTTGGTTCAACACTGGTATTTGTTGTTGTTATCGGTTTAATCTTTTTTCTTTTAAAATCAATTATTCCTAATAAAATTCCATATGAATTAATTTGGATTCCACTTTATTTAATAGCTGTAATAATACCTTATGTTGTGTGTAATAAATATGGATTAATTAATGTAAAAATAAAGGAATTGGAGTACAGGTTTGAAGGGATTAATAAAATATCCCTGTCTGAGTTTCCTGTGATAATAAGGACAAAAAATAGAGGTATGTATCTATTTTTATTTTTTTCTATCATATTTATTTTGAATCTTCATTTTAATATAATAAAATGGAATTGGATTACAATTCCGATAATAATTTTACCAATAATATATGGTTTTTTCAGTATTATATATAATATTGTGCATTCTTTTAAAGTGCTAATATTAAATATAGAAGGAGTTATCATCAAATCCATTAAGGTCAAATTTATAAAATGGACTGATATTGATAAAATAAAAATTATTAAATATAAGAATACTATATATGACTCAGATAAGAATGTTTTTCATGTTTATAACATAAGTGGTCAGCTTTTGGGTAAATGTATTCTTGATTATGGTGAAAAGCGTGATGTTTTAAGATTAAAGAAATTGTTAATAAAATCGAATGAATAAATTGTCCGATCGTCCAGGATATCCATCCTGGACATAAGATAAATAGGGGATACGTGATATCCCTGGATATGGATCAGTTTTAGATATTGCCTTGGGGAAGAATGTCCCGGGTGATCGGAAAATCCAAAGGGAGGAATAATTTATGTCACTAGATATGGTTAAGGAAGTCATTGATCGTATTTTTGCAGACCCAGAATATAAGCAGTTGTTCTCCAAAGATCCGGATAGAGCAATGGCCGAGTATAAACTAACAGCACAAGAAACTGAAATGATAAAGAAAGCGTACAACCAGGTAAGTACGAAATTCATAAAAACCTGTGAAGTATGCGGCAAAAAAATATACAATGACGTATGGTATGCAAATTTAGTTATATTCGAAATGGGCTCAACCAGGCAAAGAAAATCCGAATTTTTTTTCCACCCTGAGTGCTATCAGGAAGGGAAAAAACAGGTGATGAAAGAATTGGGGAAACTTCCATCCGGAGGAGGTGTGATTCAGTGGGATTCACGCGACCCTGATCCAGATACCGAACCAGTGGAAGCGTTAACTCGCACCGCTTTTTATTTTCCTCGAATGAAAATAATATTTCAATTCATAAAACAGTTTGGGGTGTTTATTTTAATACTGATTTTAGCCTTATATTGGGTAATTACAAAGCTTTTTTAATGCCTGCTTCCCGGTCTTTGATTGGGAACCCGTATGCCGAAGGTGAAGAACACCCTCGGAAGCATAAAGAAGGAGAGCTTAGCACTCCAAAATAATCCGTTCCAGGGTAGATTCCTGGAACGATTAAAACATTGCAGAAGCCACTTATATGCGGAACATTAGGTAGAAAAATAATAGAAATAAAGAACTTAATTTAAGACCATTAAATTTAATATTGTAAAATGTCACCTAAAAGACTCAGCAAAATTCAAAAAGAAATTTTATTATATCTATATAAAAAAAGTGAAAAAAGTTGGTATACACCTGGTTCCCAGTCTTTGACTGGGAACCCATAAGATGAGGCTTTGCCTCTATTCATCAAAAAAGGATTAACAAATGGGCAGGAGCCGCTATACATTCTATTCCAACAAACCCCCCCTGGTTCCCAAACTCCTGTTTGGGAACCCAGATATAAAAAGAAACTCTGTTTCTTACATACCATAAAATAAGATCAGATTAATCATGAGAGATAGATATAAAATATGCGAGCAGGATGGCGTTCATTTTTTTACTTCCACTATAAATAAGTGGCTACCAGTTTTTACCAGTAAAACCTATTTTGATATTATCATAGAATCACTTCAATTCTGCATTGACAGTAAAGCTTTTCAGCTGTATGCATATGTGATTATGGATAATCATTTTCATATCATCGCTTCTTCTCCGCATCTGTCATCAACCGCCGCATCATTAAGAAAATATACAGCCAGAAAGATTCTGGAACAGCTCAAGGAAGATAATAAATCCTGGCTGCTGAATCAGTTGGAATTTTATAAAAAGAGGCATAAAAAGGAAAGTCAGTATCAGGTATGGCAGGAGGGAATCCATCCTGAATTGATACAAACTGAGAAGATGTTATTTCAAAAGATGGAATAT
>CAZKMO010000183.1:0-6053 GCA_964554015.1 uncultured bacterium | reverse complement strand
CACCATTAGAAACCACATCATATACAGCAGAACCAAATATTTCATCCCCAAAAGTCATGGCAGACAAGGTCAACATACTGGTTGAACTGGTGGGTTTCATCAGCATGGTAAGCAGCATATCTTCGGAAATCATTACCAAGCGAATGCCTTCCATGTACACATCCAGCATATATTTTAGATCAGTAGTATACTCTCCCTCTACTTCAAGCTTTCCGTCAGCTTGAGAAAAAAGATCATTTGCAGTCTGATTTGAATTGGTTTCTACTAAAATATCAACCGTGGCACTCTGGGAATGCCAGGTTCCCACCAGAGCATCAAAGTCATTACCTTCTGAACCCCCATTGGTTGATTTGTTATCACAAGAGAAAGTAAACACTAAGGAAAATACAAGGAGAATAATTAAACTCTTGAAAATGTCTTTCTTCATAGTAACCTCCTGAAAAAAATGAATATAATATTTCTTATTAATGTATCTACAAAATTGCTATAATGCAAGATTTTTTTTTACATTTTATCTAATAATTTTTATATTTTGTTTGGATTCTTTAAAAAATTAAATTATATTGGAAGCCATTTGGCTAAACAGGTGAAATAAAATAAGGAAATAAAAAATAGAAAAATTATGACAGAACTACAAAATAAATTACGTAACCTCGGTATAAGCGCCCACATTGATTCCGGGAAAACCACCCTTACCGAAAGGATTCTTTTCTATACTAAAAAGATTCATACCATGCATGAAGTACGGGGAAAAGACGGAGTGGGAGCAAAAATGGATTCCATGGAATTAGAAAGGGAACGAGGAATAACCATTTCTTCAGCTTCCACAAATGTAGATTGGAAAGATTGTTCCATAAATATAATTGATACTCCCGGACATGTAGATTTTACGGTTGAAGTTGAAAAAGCCTTACGGGTTATTGATGGTGCCATACTGGTTTTATGTGCCACCGGAGGTGTGCAGTCGCAATCTATCACTGTAGACCGGCAGATGAAACGCTACCAGGTACCTCGTATTGCCTTTATTAATAAATGTGACCGGCTGGGAGCCAATCCAGAAGCAGTAACCAGTCAACTTCAGGACAAATTAGGTCATAATGCCGTAATAATGCAGCTTCCTATTGGAATTGAGGATACTTTTAAAGGTGTGATTGATCTTATAGGTATGAAAGCACTATATTTTGAGGGAAATTACGGTGAAATTGTAAATAAAAAAGAAATACCTGCTGAGCTTTTAGAAAAAGCTAAAGAAAAACGGGACATCCTTATTGATAAAGTATCTGTATTTAGTGATAAGCTTTTAGAAGCCTATCTGGAAGACAGGGTTACGGAAGAACTTTTAATAACTGCGGTGAGAAAAGGGACTTTATCCCAGGAATTAACGCCGGTATTTATGGGAGCAGCATTTAAAAATATGGGGGTACAACCGGTTCTGGATGGAATTGTAGATTATCTACCTGCACCAGATGAGGTGAAAAACACTTGTTTGGACCTTGATAATCAGGAAAAAGAGGTGGTGCTCAGCACTAATCCAGATGATCCCCTGGTGTTACTTGCCTTCAAACTGGATGAAACCCGTTACGGTCAGTTAACCTATGTGCGAATCTACCAGGGAGTTTTGAATAAGGGAGATGAAATATTCAATGTAAGAAGCAGGGATAAAGTACGGGTGGGCCGATTAATCAGAATGCATGCCAATGAAATGGAAGATATTGAGACTGCCGGACCGGGTGATATAGTTGCTTTATTTGGCATAGACTGTGTTAGCGGTGACACTTTCACTTCCGGAGATATCAATTATTCCCTGGTATCCATGTTTGTTCCCGAACCGGTAATTTCCCTGTCCTTGAAACCTCAGGATAATAAATCCTCTGAAAATATGGCCAAGGCACTTAATCGTTTTACCAAAGAAGATCCTACCTTCATGACCTATGTTGATCCTGACACCAAGGAATCAATAATCAAGGGAATGGGAGAACTTCATCTGGATGTCTATATTGAAAGAATGCGGAGAGAATATGGAGTGAAACTGGAAACTGGTCCACCCCAGGTTGCCTATAAAGAAAGCATCACTCAAAAAGCTGATTTTAATTATACTCATAAAAAACAGACCGGGGGCGCGGGTCAGTACGGTCGGGTAGTAGGCACAATAGAGCCCTGTCGTGAACAGGACTTTGAATTTATACGTAACATTAAGGGAGGGAGTATTCCTTCGGAGTACATCCCTTCCTGTGAAAGCGGTTTTAAACAATGTCTGGAAAAAGGCCCGGTAACCGGGTTTCCTATCGTAGGAATAAAAGTTACCTTGAATGACGGAGATTACCATCCCGTGGATTCTTCGGATAAAGCCTTCCAACAAGCTGCAAAGGGAGCCTTCAGACAGGTATATAATAAATGTAAACCGGTAATACTGGAGCCGGTAATGCGGGTTTCGGTAGAAGTGCCCATTGAATTTCAGGGGGCTATTTTAAGCAGCTTAAATCAGCGGCGTGGTACCATAATAAGTGCTATTGAGGAAAATAAATTTGCCCGAGTTGAAGCAGAAGTTCCTTTAAGCGAAATGTTTGGCTATTCAACCACCCTGCGCTCTTCAACTCAGGGAAAAGGTGAATTTACCATGGAGTTTGCCCACTATTCTAAAGTACCCGAATCTCTGGCTGAGAAATTAAAAGAAGATTTAAAAAATAAAGATTGAGGTATATTCAATGTTAAGAGATGAACTCATCCAACGCAGTCCTATCCGGATTTTTGAAAAAACCATCCATGGAGGAGTAGGAAAAGGGAATCTGGGAGTATTTACCGGAAGAAAAGGGGTTGGTAAAACCGCCTGCCTGGTACATCTTGCCATTGACAAACTCTTATCCCTTAAAAAAGTACTTCATCTATCCTTTTCCGAAGATCCCCATCATATCGAAAAATGGTATGAACAAACTTTTCAGGAAATAGCCCAGGCTTATAAATTGGAAAATGTTCTAAACAACCATGAGCAGATTATCTCAAACCGTTTAATTTTAAAATATAAATTTACTTCTCATAATTTGGAAAAAGCTATTATTAGTATCAGAAATTTTATTAAAGATGCTAACTTCTCACCTGATATAATAATTGTTGATGGATTTTCATTTGAAACTGCATCCGAGAATGATTTTACATCCTGGAAATCATTTGCTGAGGATATTAACCTGCCCTTGTGGTTTTCGGCAACCTTGCACCGGGATAAATTAGAGTTTGATGATAAGGGCATTCCAGCCCCCGTTAATAAATTCCAGCATATGTTTGCGGTTATAATCATGCTTAAACCAAAACAAGATTACATCGACCTTTCCTTATTAAAAGATCACGACGCTCAAAAGTGTGATCCCCTGCAGTTAAAACTGGATACAAAAACACTGCTTATAGCCAATCATCGGGTATAAATAAGTAGAAAGATAAAAGAAAAAAGATAAAGGATAAAAAAGATAATAGGAATATGGAGGATGGAGTATGGAAAATGGAGGAAAGGAGAAGAATTATATATAGAGTAAAAACACCAATTTTTTTAGCAACACATTCCTATAATTTATTACAATAAATTATATATTTTTCAACACAGCACTCCCTTCTCCCTCTTCCATTCTCCTTTTTCCATCTTTTCATTTTATTTTTCATAAAAGGAGCTGATTATGAAACAATTAGCACGATTCAGTGTTTCCATTGATTCTGCCCTGCTTAAGCGTTTTGATAATTTTGTAAATAAACATGAGTACACAAACCGCTCCGAAGCCTTTAGGGATATCATCCGGGATAAATTAATACAAGAAGAATGGGAGACTGAGGAAATTGAAACTATCGGCACCCTGACTATTATATACAACCATCACCAGCATAATCTGCAGGACAATCTCACTTCTTATCAGCATCAGTATCATCATTTAATTATTTCCACTATGCATGTTCACCTTGATCATGATAACTGTCTGGAGGTAATGGTCATTAAGGGAAATGCCAAAAAGATCAAATCCTTTGCCGATGAACTGATCAGTACCAAGGGGGTTAAACATGGAAAACTGGTTATGACTTCAAGCGGTAAGAATCTGTAATTATTCATATCCACACCATTTCTTGCTTCAATCGTTTTCCAAATCTGGAATTTACGATTTAATTATAGAGAGGACTACATTTATAGCTGAAAGTATTAAATTTAAATAACTGTTGAACATCTTAATTTTTCTAGAAATAACCTATTACCTAAAATTTTAGTGATACAAAAGAGTGAATACTAGGCTTCAAGGATCTGAAAGACCATTTAGGGCTTAAATAATCTTTATTCGATCTTGATATCGATACCAATGGTTTAAAGCAAGCTGAAGCATATACTCCTTCAATCTGTTACCCCCGAATGTTTTCCTGCCTGACACATGCAGGGACCAACCTTTTAGGGATCTACCCTTCAATCGATCACCCTGGATTCCCGCTTAAAGATTGCGAGAATGACATGATCAGTGAAGTTCCAAACCCCCGGATATCCGTTTCCCAGGGCTCCGGGTGTTTGAATAATAAATTTACCACCAAAATTCCCACTGATTAAATAATCCATAATTTAATAAATTCACAAAACTTTTTAAGAAAGGAAAAAACCAAAGACAAGTCTCCCTTTCTTAAAGGGAGATTTAGAGGGATTTTTAACCCAGGACTCCAGGTGTTTGGATAACATGCTCCATTCAAACACCCGTAAATACACCTTAGGCGTAACAACCGAGGGATTTTATTAATTGGAACAAAACAAAATTTTAAATATTTGAAAATTACTTAATAATTTTCAAATTTGACAAATTATCTAATGGACTGACATCACTTACTTTTGTACCACTAAGAACAAGTAACTGCAGATTCTTTAAATCCTTCAATACACTAACATCACTCACTTCTGTACCACTAAGATATAAAGTCTGCAAATTCTTTAAATTCTTCAAAGAACTTACATCACATACTTTTGTATTATTTAGATAAAGGTTTTGAAGTTTCGTTAAATATTTTAAAACAATTACATTATTAATATAAGTGCCACTTAAATTTAATTGTTGTAAATCTTTTAATTCCTTTAATACACTGATATCAGTTATTTCCGTACTCCCGAGATCGAGAACTTGCAAATTCTTTAAATCCTTTAAAACATTAATATTGTTTACACCTGTTTTGAAGAGAATAAGTTCCTGTAAATACTGTAAATCATGTAAAACGCTAATATTACTTATTTTTGTATAACTGAGATTCAATACTTGCAAATTCTTTAATTCCTTCAAAACACTAAAATCGCTTACTTTTGTATAACTAAGATCAAGTAACTGCAGATTCTTTAAACTTTGTAAAGCATTAATATCAATTACTTCTGTTTTATAAAGTTTAAGTTCCAACAGGTCTCTTAAATCTTTTAAAACACTTATATCATTTATTTTTGTATGTGTAAAATCGATTTTTTGTAAATTCCATAATTTTTTTAAAGAAGTAATATCTCTTATGTCTGTATTTTTAAGATTAAGTTCCTGCAAATTTTTAAGAGCTTTATCTGAAAGTGAATTAAAGGGAATATCAAGCTCTGTAACTATGGCAGTTTGTATCGGTTCTGGAAGACTATCAACAATTTCTCTTGATTTCTCTTCCATTGGCTCTATTTCAGATTCTTTAATTTTTATCGCACTGGAGCTAGCCACACTTATAGAAAAAGGTATTATCTTTAAAAGTGAAAATAGCCACTCTTTATTTATAATGGTATAGTTAATTCCCTGGGGAGGTGACGGTAGTATTTTCTCAGCTTTTTTCTTTTTTTCAGAACTTATATGTTTTCTCTCTTCCTCTTTTGTTAAATCCTCTGTATCTGTAGTCTTTATATTTTTCTCAAATTCCTCATATGAAAAGTTTTTATCTCTTATAATCTTGGAAACATTACTGAACCACTCCTGCACATCAGTTCTGCATAAAATTGCAGCACCAGCCGGGAAATCACTTAAACGTCGTTGGATAAGGCAGACCTGAATTCCCTGGGCAAAACGAATTTTTTCTTTATTCTCATTCGA
>CAZKMO010000182.1:0-6090 GCA_964554015.1 uncultured bacterium | reverse complement strand
TTCCACGTAATGACAATCACCCGGATGGCATCCTCCCATAAAAACACCATCCGCACCCTGCTTAAAGGCATATAAAATATGCTGGGGATCAATCCGGCTGGAACACATTACCCGCATACTTACGGCGTTGGGTTCATATTTCATACGAGATGTACCTGCCAGATCAGCCCCGGCATAGGTACACCACTTGCAAAGAAAACACATTATTTTAGGTTCAAACATAATTACCCCTTTAAAATTGCTTTTACCATGGAAAAGATCTGATCATCGGTCTGATTTCGCTGCTGAGCGGCACCAGAAGGACAGGCAGCAGCACAGGCACCACACCCTTCGCATAATACTTCATTTACTTTTACTACCTTTTTTTCCACATCTAATTCCCGGGCACTATAAGGACACACCGGCACGCAAATTCCACAACCACTGCAGAGATCCTCATTAACCGGTACAATAGTAGGTTCATGAAGAAGTTTTTCCTGAGAAAAAAGATCACCTATTTTGGCAGCCGCGGCAGAAGCCTGGGAAACAGTATCCGGAATATCCTTGGGGCCATGGGCACATCCGGCCAGATAAAATCCAGCATTTAAACTCTCAACCGGACGAAGTTTGGGATGAGCTTCGGCCAGCCAGCCGCTTTCATCCGTGTTTATCTTTAATTTTTTCAATAAATCTTCCACTTTTTCAGTTTTTACCATGGACATGGCCAGTACCACCATATCCGCTTCCATCTCGATTTTTTTCCCAGTCAGAGTATCCGAACCCCAAATTATGATTTTTTCACCTTCCTTAAAAACTTTGGAAACTTTTCCCCGGATATAGAGAACATCATCTTCTTCAATGGCCCGCTGATAAAACTCCTCAAATCGTTTTCCTCCGGTTCGAATATCAATATAAAAAACAGTGGCATTTCCATCCGGTACCCGATGTTTATAGAGCATGGCATGTTTAGCAGTATACATACAGCAAATTCTGGAGCAGTAAGAATTATGGTTTTCAGGATCTCTGGATCCGCAGCACTGAATGAAAACTATATTTTTGGGAACTTTGCCATCCGAAGGGCGCCGTACCTCTCCACCTGTAGGCCCGGAAGCAGAAAGGATTCGTTCGAATTCCAATCCATTAACCACATCATCATATTTTTCTCCTCCATACTCGCCTAAAGCCTGCATAGTATACAGATCATATCCGGTGGAAACCACAATCGCACCTATAGTTTCTTCCAAAATTTCTTCTTTTTGATCATAATCTATAGCATTTGGTTCACAGATCTCCTTGCATTTACCGCATCGGATGGGCCACATACCCAGGCAACTGTCAATATCCAACGTATAAGTTCCCGGAATAGCCTGAGGGAAAGGGAGGTAAATAGCCTTGCGAAAGGAGAGCCCCATATTGAACTCGTCCTGTACCACCTGGGGACATACTTCTTCACAATCACCGCACATAGTGCAGAGATCTTCATCGACATACCGAGGTTTCTTTTTGATCCGAACCTTAAAATTTCCCACAAAACCTGATATGGACTCAACTTCATGATAGGTCATGATTTTAATTTTAGGGTGCCGGGAAGCTTCTACCATTTTGGGAGTCATAATACATTGGGAACAATCCAGAGTGGGAAAGGTTTCCGATAATTGGATCATATGTCCCCCGATGGAAGGATTTTTCTCCACCAGCAGCACCTCATATCCATGATCGGCAATATCCAAAGCTGCCTGAATACCGCTGATTCCTGCCCCGATTACCATAGCCCTTCGGTTAACATCTACCTGAATAGGTTCCAGACTCTCATTTGCACGTACTTTTTCCACCATAGATTTGGCAATCTTAATTGCTTTCTGAGTGGCTTTTTCTTTATCAGAGTGTACCCAGCTTCCTTGTTCGCGGATATTGGCTATCTCTACCTGATATGGATTCAGACCAGCAAGTTTGGCCACATCCTGAAAAGTTTTTTCATGAAGGGTGGGAGAACAGGCTGCTACAATAATAGCATGTAATCTTTTTTCTTTAATAGTATCCAGAATTAATTGCTGTCCAGGATCAGAACACATGTATACATAATCAGTAGAAAATATAACATCGGGATATTTATTTAACTCTTCGGCAACTCGTTTTACATCAACGACACTGGCAATATTGACACCGCAGTGGCAAACAAATAATCCTATTCTTTTTTTCTTGCCATTGTTACTCATAGTTTTACCTCAGACTTTTTATCTATTCCCAAGATAGAATAAGGAGGATAGTAATGCTGATCCAATCCCAAAATTTTCTCATCTACGCCTAATCCCCAGGCCAGAAGCTGGGTAAAAAACAAAATAGGCATTCCACTGAAGTCCAAAAATTTCTCCTTAATTCTATCCTGTCTACGATCTAAATTATAATAGCAAAGAGGACAACTCAAGGCCACGGCATCCGCACCATTCAGCTGAGCTGAGCGAAGTATATTATAGGATGCCTCTGTGGCAGCCTCAGGCAGAGAAACGGAAAGATAGGATCCGCAGCATTCCTGTTTATAAGGAAAATCAATCACTGTGCATCCTATATTTTCCAGAAATTCCTCAAAAATGAAAGGATCATCTGGTTCATCTATTCCCACTTCTCCTTTGGGGCGGAGAAGGCGACAGCCATAATAAGGGACCACTTTCAGGTTGCTGAGATCCCGTTTAAGCAGAGATCGTATTTTATCATACCCGATTTCATCACGGATAAACTCCAGTAAATGTAAAACCCTGACATTTCCCTGATATTCGGGAAAATCTGTGGTTTTTTTCTTAGTGGTATGATCAATTTTAATATCATCTTTCAGATAAGCATTAATTCGCTTGTACTTAAGGGGATCTTCTCCTAAGGCTATATTGGTACGTTTCAAGACATTATAACAAAAGGAACAGACGGTTACAACCTTACTGCCTCCTTCCAGTTCAACCTGTCTGAAAATACGAGCAGGCGCAGTCAGACCAATAATTTTTTCCTCATTTAAAGGAAACTCCGCTCCGCAGCAGGTCCAGTTATCCGGTTCCTTTAATTCATATCCTAAGATTTCCATACTTTTCCGGGTGGAATCATCCAAATTGGTGGTTTTTTCTTTTAAGGTACACCCGGGATAATAATGAAGTTTTATATTTTTGTTTTCCATAATGATTATCTCATTTTATTTACTAAATTTTCTGAATACTGCCACCAATACCTGTTGTGGAAGTTCATTTGCCAGTTCCACCGGAATTTCATTGGGACCATAATGATCTTTACCTTTAGGTTCGATAAGATGACGAACTGCCTCGGCTACATTGGCAATATTTATTCCCTTGGGACAGCGGGATTGACAAGTGAAGCAGGAAGCGCAGAGGAAAAGGGCTTTGGAACCAACTAATTCCTGTTCCTGTCCCATCTGCACCAGCCGAATCATCTGATTGGGAAGAATGTCCATTTCAAAAGCAAAGGGACATCCCGCAGAACATCTTCCGCATTGATAGCAGCTAAAAACATTTTCCCCGGAAAGTTCATTGACCCGGTCAATAAATTTTTTTTCTTGTTCACCACGTTTTAATTTAATCCGCATAATTATCTCCCTTAAAATTTAAGCTGCAGCACTTCGGTAAAGTTTTTGTAATGATTCTTCCACAATCCGCTGTACCTTTTCATTCTCTTTTTCTTTCTTGAGAAGCTGTTCCAAAGGTTTGATAGCCCGAGGATCACCAATCTCCCCTAAAAGCCTGGCAGCCCGAAATCGAGTAGTCCAGGATGATTTGGAAAGTGCAGCAATAAGATGTGGAACTGCTTTTTGACCAAAATTAATCAAAGCATTTTCCGCACTTTCTCTGACACTCCAGTGTTTATCTTCTATGGCCTTCAGCAGAGGTTGAATGGATATTTCATGATGAAAATTGCCTAATAATCTGGCTGCCTGCGACCGAACGTCTCTGGATGTATCTCGCAAAGCAATAAGAGCAAGATCCAATACCTGCTTATGACCAATACCAATACGGCGTAAAAATCGGACAGCTTCAAAACGAATATAGAAATCTCTATCCTTATGGGCTATTTGTATCAAGGAATCAACTGCTTTTTCCCCCCCGATTTTGGCTATTGCCCTTACCGCTTCCAATCTGACATTATCCGAATCATCCTGTAACGATCTGCACAAAGCAGGTAAAATTGATTTATCTCCAATTTTACAAAGTACCATAATGGCGCAACATCTTCCCCAGGCAGCACAACCAATCCGTATGAGAGATTGCGTGGCAGCATCCTGTACCTGGGGAGAATCATCCTCAACCAGTTTTTTCAAGGTATTGACCGCCCGGTGATCCTCCAAACCACCTAAGGCTTTTATAGCCCGTAATTGCAGAGGTAGATTGTTTTTGTTTTTTGCATCTTTTAAAAGAACATCTATATCGGAGGTATTGAAGGAAAGATGGGGAACCAGCACTTCCAAGACTTGTTCTGCTCTGAATTGTCGGAGAGCATTCACTGTTGCCATACGTACCACAAAATAACTGCTGCGAAGATGATCGACTAACACGGGCAAGGATTTTTTATCACCAATTTTGCCCAAAGTGAGAATGATTGCCCTGAGATTAAATTTATCTTTTTCCAGGGCTAGGGCATTAAGTAAGGAATGTGTACTTAACTTGCCAAATTGTACCAATGCCTCCATGGCCTGTTTTTGTACTTTCTCTACATTATCAAACAGTGAGCTTATCAAAGGTTCAAGGGCTTTCCGATCTCCGATTTCTCCCAAAGCTTTAACAACGCTTTCCCGAACTTTCCAGTCCTCATCGTTAATTATACTGATTAGTTCATCAACTGCCCGAAAGGAGGTAAGTTCTCCCAGGGTTCTGGCAGCATTCTTTCTTAAGACGGGAGAAAGGGATTGAAGCACATCTACCAGGGCTGTAACACTTTCTTCACCCAGAGCACAGAAACCTTGATTAGCCAAATTAATTATATCTCCATTTTCCAGAGAAAGAAGTTTTATAAGTATACGGGTATGAGCACTGTCTCTCAGTTGTATGATTTCCTGGATCTTATCTTTTAATTCAGTTACAGCCTGATTTCTTACAATCCATTCCCTATCATCCAGAACCTCCAAGAGATGATCAATAACTCGATAGTCACCCAGGATACCCAGGGCAATAACCGCAGCCCACCTAATATTGGTAACCGGGGATTGTAATATTTTGGGTTTGGTTAATTCATCAATGGCCTGAGGATTTCCGAATCTTCCCAGGGAAATAACCGCTGCCTGCTGAATACTGGGGGAGGAATCATCCAGAAGTTTTACTAATTGGGGATAAATTTCTTTCTGTTTATGGTAGCCTAAATCAATAATTGCCTGTCTGCGTACACCCAGGTCATCTCCTTTAATGGCTTTATTTATCAGATCTTCGATATTTTGGGGAAAGCCTTTACTCATTATACTCTTTCAATATATCCTTTACACATTCCATCAATATCAAAATCCTGCACTTTATAATCACAATCAATATTGGCAATAACCTTCACCGCTGCTCTGAAACAACCTATACGGGCACAAGTTAAATCCCGGATAGAAAATCCCTGTTCAATGAGGGTGCGACAGCTTTTTTTATACTTGCAATTATGCACTGTAATGGATAAATAAAAAGGATTCTGCTCGTCAATATCAAAATCACTGGCATCCCGGAACAATCCTGCTTCAATACCCAATTTTATATAATTATCTACTGCTTGATGAATGGAATTAGCTTTTTCCATGCGCAATCCATATTCATTACCCAGTCTATGAATATAATGCTGAACAGAATGCTCATAAGCTCTTTTGGCAAAAACATGGGGACGGGTTCCATGAAAATCACGGGCAGTTTCTTCCAAAGCACTCAGCCAGCTTAAAGCAATTATCCATCCCGATTCTTCTTTATTTATTTTGGTCACTTATTTGATCCTTTACTTTATTTGTTTTCCGAAGGATGAGACAATCCTAAAATTTTTAATTTTTGTTTCACGGATTGAACATCAAATTTTTTACCAATTTTCTTATTTATTTTTCTGGTCAATTCCGAAAAAGAAGTATGAGGATCCTCAGCCCAGAGAAGAACCAGTTGGGCT
>CAZKMO010000181.1:0-6108 GCA_964554015.1 uncultured bacterium | reverse complement strand
CAAAACTATGGCTGGTGACTATAGTAGTGGATACCGGGGAGCCGTCTCCGAAATCCCATTCTATGGTATGCGTGTCCTCTGGCCCGGGATCAGTAAAACTGCCTATAAAGGGCAGGCTCTGCTGTTCAATACCGGTGGTATCCGGGCCGGCATCTGCCTGAGGGGCAACATTCAAAACAGACACCGACAGGGTATCCATATCGGAAAACATCATCATCAATTCATCTTCAGAATAATAATCGGTATAATTCTGTAGTACATAGGCCAAAATCTGCTCCATGTATTGATAATATTCGGAGTCCTGCAGCTGTTCCAATATCTGCATCGCCTGCTGCTCCAGATACATTAAATACATCTCTATTTCCATATAGGCAATACATATCACTTCATAGCTGCCATTGTCTGCAAACAAATAAAGGAAAGTAAAGAGGGCTTCTTCACCATCAATAATGTCTCCCGATTCATCCTTTATCAACCATTCGCCAAACAACATCTCCTCTTCCGCTCCCTCGGCAATGCTGGTAAATATGACATCCTCTCCCTCCTCAACCGTGGTGTCAGGCTCAGCAGTCACCCTAATTCGCGGCATGATGGGAAAAGGAAATTCCAGCAGATTCTCACCCCCGTCTTCATCTCTTAAATTCACCGATATCAGCTTCATCTCAGGTAGCTGAAACACATGCTGCACCTGGAACAGGTCATTGGAATCCGGTTCTAAAATTTCTGTGCCTGAACCATCCCCGTAATCTACCACAACCTCACAGGTGTCTGTCCCCGGATCTGTGTAGCCGAAGAATAAGGAAAGGGTATCCCCCGCCAGGGGTATTACCTGGGGAATACCTTGCGGATCAAGCTGATATTCGGGTCTCAGATTGGTTACCACCACCTCGGCTGTATCGGTATCTATACCGCCATGGGGGTCCTTGACCGTCAGTACTGCCTGTGCCGTAAAATCATCCTCTGCCGAAATTTCAACTGTTACTCCGGAATAGGTCTGACCCCGCAATTCCCAGACATAGGAGAGGGTATCCTGGTTTTCATCCAGAGAGGCAGATCCGTCCAGAAGCAGGGTGAGACCCTCGTCGGTTTCATAGGGGCCTCCGGCATCAGCAACCGGAAAGAAATTCTGCTCTACGGTCAAAGTAAAATCTTCGCTTACACTTTGAGTTTGATCGCTGCAAATAATGGTGATAAGGTATTCTCCCGCATCTCCGGGTTGCGGGGCAAGCATTAAAGTCCCTGATCCGTTGCTGCTGTCAGTTAAAGCAGTAAAAGCAAGCAGGGGTTCGGAAGTAATGGTCAAGGTATCCCCATCCGGATCTGTGGCAGTGATGTGTATTGAGAGAGTGTCACCTTCGAACAGGGTGACATCCGGAAGTGGAGTACACTCAGGAGCACGGTTTACATTATTCACCGTGAGGGTGAAGGAAGTTGTATCAGTACGAACACTGTCTGATACTATGACCTGAATATCAGGATAGATTCCGGCAGCTTTATAATCAGGTGTTGCACGTAATATCCCGGTACCATCTCCGTTATCTGTCAGGACCATAAAAGAGGGAATATTGACCACAGTCAAAGTGAGATCGGTGTTATCCGGATCTGTAGCTGAAATAGCGATATCAAGGGTATCACCTTCATCCACGATTTGATCACCAATATCAGTAATAACCGGAGGCTGATGGGATTCAGTGAGTCTTATCTGAATATTAGTCTCTACATCGATATCCAGTGTATCAGTTACAATACGATACCCATCAGCTGTTACCTGAAGTCTGTACTCACCTTTAAGAAGCTCTGCAAACACCACAGCCGAATCACCTTGAGTGGTCTGGATGCGCGATTCCGGACCCTTGACTTCTACAATCGCACCATTAATATATGTTCCGGTGGCTTCATCCAGTACCTCAACCATGAGATCGTACTTTAAGAGAGGTGGTATATTTTTTTGTAACACTAAAAGTGCCCACTCAGTTGATAATAAAATATCACGATCACGCTGATAATGTTGAGGCCAGTAACCTTCCGATTTTTGTTCCGAAATTAATCCCACTGCCATTTCATTATACCAACTATCATCACGTAAACCATCACCATCCGTATCAATAGAATCCAGTCCCAGAGCTTCAAATCCTTTCATACAGGTAAAGAAAGCCTGTTTTTTGATTTTAAGTTCAGCTTGATCAGGATCTATATATAGTGTATTCCAATTGTTTTCTATATAGGATAAGGCTTGTTGGATTCTAGGTGAATTCAGTGAATCTCCCAAAAATGCCTGCTGCTGGAGTAAATGTCCCGTTTTAAGAACGTTTACATCATTGGTAGGTGATTCATACCCGGCTCCGCCGCTGTTATCATTCTGAACATAATCTATCCATACATTAAGTTCATCTTTGACAAATGCAGGAATGGACAAGCCAAATCCGAAGGTGGGAGGACTTGCAGCATAAGCCAGACCAAATATAACATATCCAGCGACCGAGTTGTCACTTCTCCCGGTATTTGCACCGTATCCCCAGCCACCTCTATAATTACCACAGTCAGAATCATTCTGACCAAAGGCTATATAGTCAATTATATTGGTTACTATATCTATATAGGTATGACCGTGAACTTCACAATCCGGCTGGTTAACTATATGTTCGGGATGAGTACTGGCGGCAATGGCCATGACTGCGACACTGGGTTCATACATTTCTCTTGAATTAGAAAATCGTATGCCTAATCCATCTCCATCCGAATCCGGATTCCCGGCAATCTGAGGAGAAATAGAAACATATTCTGTCTGAGAAAAAATATAACTAAGTCCATCTTTGACCTGATTGCAATATGTATAATTGGGATCAAAGGGATCGGTTCCATGCTGAACAGCATGATTTTCAAAAATAAGTACTGCTAATCCTGTTCTGCCTACTTTTCGAGGATCATTAACCTGATATAAACCCCATGAACCATTATCACATTGTTCTGCAGCCAGCCATTCCAGACCGGACTGAATGGTATTGGGAATAATTATATTATCAAGTTCTTCCTGGGTTACAATTTCAAAGATAGTAGTATCCTCACCTATACCACCGTCTTTATCTGTCACAGTGAGAATTACATCAAATAATCCGGTAGTATCATAAGCATAATTCAGTTCTTTTTGATCATAAGTATGCCCGTCACCTAAATCCCAATGATACTGTAAAGTAGAAATATCAGCACTTCCCGAATCTGTGGCTGTGGGAGAGATACGAATAGAATCATTCACCAGAATTACCCGTTTATAAATATCTACCAATGGGCTGGAATTTATTACTGTGATAGTATCATAAGCAGTAGATGAAAGAAATTGATTATCCATAACTTCAAGAGAAATCGGATATTCTCCATTATCCGGATATTTATTATTACTGTTTGGTTCATTTGAAGAAGTATGTTCTGCTCCTTCAAATTGCCATTTCCGGTTAAGTATAATGCAATCTGTCTCTTCTGTGCTGTCAGCAAATTGAATTTGCTGGCCTTCATGGGGTAGTTGGGGTGACCAGGATATGCGAGGCTGAGGATAATGCAGAACTGTATAGTCCAAGGTGGCCGTGTCGGTTAATCCGTCATCTCCGGTAACAGTCAAATGAATGGTATAGGTTCCCGGCACTGTATAAGTGTGGAGAGGACATTGTTGAGTGGATGTATTTCCATCTCCAAAATCCCAATCCCGGGCTACAATCTGGCCTCCGGGATATACAGAAAAATCTTCCAAAGGTACGGTACGGCCTCCCAGTTGGGAAGAAAAAACTTTAAAACTATTAATCCAGATACCAAAGGAAGTATTATAAGGTGTTATCACATAAAGTTGAACATATTTAGCTAGTACAGGTGGAAAAGTATATATTTCTTTATTGGGATTATATGTACCGGAAAACACAGGAGTAAAAGCAGTGGGTTCCGAAGAGGTTGTAGAAACCCTGATTTGAAAATCTTTCACTCTGAAATCATTTCTACAA
Organism: uncultured bacterium; assembly: GCA_964554015.1. Taxonomy (GTDB): domain Bacteria; phylum Zhuqueibacterota; class QNDG01; order QNDG01; family CAYUAG01; genus CAYUAG01. Next base: position 2,122 of record CAZKMO010000181.1, on the reverse strand, counting down.
TTTAAGTTTATACGATTTATTACATAAGATTTGCCCTCAGTTAATCTGACCGTAAGATATTGAGGAAAGTTCAAATCCGTGCCTGGTGTCCACTTGGTACTGCCATCATAATCAATAGCACCTTCCGCATCTTTATTTTCTCCTGTACAATCCACTACAAAAGCACCTACCCCGGCAGAACGGGCTACATTGGCACTATCCGGGGTTAAGACAAAAAAATCTGATAATCTTAGCGGAAAACCATCATATACACTGGTAATATATAACTGTATATATCTAGCCTGTACAGGATCAAAGCTGAATTCCTGTATGGCACCGGTTTTTTCTGCCGTTCCTGTAAAAACCGTGTTGAAGGCAGGATCATCAGGAGTGCTAGCAGATATTCGTATTTCAAAATCTTTTATAACATGACTGTTATTTATGGATCGAATTCGTATACGATTAATTGTATGTACCTGTATACCTCCCAATTCAACTGTGACCCACTGGTCCGATGATTCCCCATAGACAGAATTCCAGTAGGTGGTTTGCTTTTCATCCAGAATCAAACCAGACCTGGTTGAAGTACTATTCTGACTGGAATAATTAACAATGGTTGCCGGTATCCCTTCTTTTAAAGAAACAATACCTCCCTCATGAGCATAGGACCATACTTTAAAATATCTTGTTTCAATATAGTTAGAATTATAACCATTAAAAATATAAAGCTGTACATACCGGGCTTCCACCGGATCAAAGGAAACCTCATAGTCACTGTTTGAACCCGAGAATTTTGGTGCAGTTCCTGAATAAACAGTGATAAAGTCTTCCTCCTCAGTACCGGTTGTTGATACCCGTATTTCAAAATCCTTAGGGCCATAATAATACTTTATAATAAAACCACCAATTACCTCTTTTAAGGATATGCGATCGATAACCCGGACTCTTTCCCCTGGTAGTTCTACAGTTATCCATTGATTAATAGATTGACCACTCTCAGTACGCCACGTAGTACTTGCATTATCATCAATGACATTATCAGGTTTGTATTCATCAGATTGCTGATAATAACTTGAATAATCAATCAACTGAGATCCGTTAATTAAAGCAGCTGCATTGTATTGAAATCCAGTAGTAATACCAGCCTTGGGCTCAGGAGTAGCATCATTCACTGTGATCATAATGTTCCGGGAATCCGAATAGGTGCCATCCGTGGCAGAAATCATAATATCCGTATACACTCCCGCATCTCCATATTGAGGCTGGAGGGAGAGATTTCCTGTTCCGTTTCCATAATCAGTAAACTGAGCAAAAGCAGGAAGATTTTCAGTTGCAAGCTGGAGAGGATCATCATCCGGATCAACTGCTGAAACCTCTATATCCCTGATCTCTCCCTCAATTATGGTTTGACTGCCAATTATACTAAGCACAGGTGGATCCGGAATCGGATATATAGTAATGGTAACCGTTGCAGTATTGGAATCGTTGGTGCCATCATTGACCTTAAAGGTAAAACTGTCAGTACCATAATAATTATCCGCCGGAGTATAGGTAACCTGAGGGGGAGAACCACTGAGAAAACCATGAGAAGGATTGGTGAAAATCTGATAGGTTAAGGTATCCAAATTGGGATCAAAGGCAGTAAGGGTAATAAAAATTGTACTGTCTTCATCGGTAACCACATTCTGATCATCCGCCACCGGCGGGGAAGGTGGTGGATTGGCATTCAGGCATAATCGGGAAAAGGTTCCCTTGTGCCAGGCAGCGGTTTCTTCGGCATCCATATCCTTAATTTTAAAACCAATATTGTCGCCTTCTGTCCCCCCCTCCAGTTCCGGCGTATCAAGATCATCTCCGGGAACATCTATGACATACACCGAAGAATCACCCAGGTCTTCCACGGTGGTCTCTGCCACCTTTTGATCCCCCAACCAGGCAGTGACACTCATCCCGGATGGAACAGGATGGTTATTTATGGTTATCGTCCCAAAAAACCGTGACGGTAATACTGGTTTTTCCGCAAAAACCAATACCAACATCACAGCTGCCATGACACTGCTAATCAACATCAAGGTGTAATGTTTCTTCATGGTTCTCCCTCCCGTTCTTATATTATTACATAGACTGGTATAGAATCTCCAGG
>CAZKMO010000180.1:0-6109 GCA_964554015.1 uncultured bacterium | reverse complement strand
TGCTGCCTTCTTCATTGAGATGTGCTTTAATGGAAGCCTCTAAATCCGCTGATCATCCATATACCCAGGGCAACATATCCACGATTTTATTTACCAGTTTGCTATTTATTTTTATGTTTGCATCTGCTTCCTCCGGAATAACTGCTTTTAATTTTTCCTCCAGATCAGAGGGAAGCTCCTGTTGATGAATTATATCCCAGTGTTTCGCCAATTTCGGGTTATCTTTTCTCCATTGCTTAAAAGATGTTTGCCATCCCTTATAGGTTTCTTTTTTACCCTGTACCTGTTTTTCTAAAAAGCTTCTCACCCTATCCGGGACATAAAACAAAGGCTCCAGAGGCCAATTCAGATTTTCTTTGGTAAGCTTGACCTCATCTTCGCCCAGAGGAGCGCCATGCGATGAGGCAGAATCCTGTTTATTAGGACTGCCGAAAGCAATATGAGTTTTCGCAGCAATTAAGGTGGGTTTACCCTGGTAATCAATCCCTTCCTGTATGGCTTTAGCTATTTCCTCATAATTGTGCCCATCAATAGAAATGGTATGCCATCCCATTGCTTCAAACTTGGCCGGGATATTATCGGAAAAAGTTAAATTTGTATTTCCATCAATAGTAATACTATTATCATCATAAATATAAATTATATTATCCAGTTTATGATGACCGGCAAAAGAAGCTGCTTCATTGCTTATTCCTTCCATTAAATCACCATCACTCACTATGCCAAATATACGATGAGAAATGGGAGAAAATTTTTCACTCCTGCACTTTTCCTCTAAAATTTTGGAGGCAAGGGCCATACCCACACCATTGGTGAATCCCTGTCCCAGAGGACCGGTGGTGGTCTCAATACCCGGAGTATGTCCATATTCCGGATGACCGGGTGTACAGCTATCCCATTGCCGAAAATTCTTAATATCCTCCAAACTGATTGGATACCCGAAAAGATACAGTAAACTGTAAATAAGCATGGAACCATGACCGGCGGAAAGAACAAACCTATCCCGGTTGGGCCACTTAGGGTCCTGGGGATTAAAATTCATAAATTCGGACCAGAGAACTACCGCACAATCTGCCATACCCATAGGCATTCCGGGATGACCTGAATTTGCTTTCTGAACTGCATCTACTGATAACATCCGTACGGTATTTGCTGAATTTTTATACATTTCCAGATTATCTTTTAAACTCAAATTTACTCCTCCTATTTAGGTTATTTTCATAATTTAAAAATCTATTTTTTTCTTTAATATTCTCTTTAAACTAATGGTATTAATATTACGAATACTTTAGTAAAAAATCAAGGATAAAATTTGTAAAATATGAGTAATTTCTTACTCACACCTGTTAATATGTAGGTTAACATAGGGTATGATTTCTGGATAGAAAATTAATCCAAATCCTCTTTACTCTATTAAAGTTTTTCATTTTGAACTTAAAAAAATTTTATTAAATTAAAAGAATGGATTTACCGATGTTTAGAAAAAAATTTCTTAATCCGACTCCCGTTATAGAATCCGATCATCCCCAAATCAAAATGCAAGCCCAAAAATTAACTTCATCCCGCAAGTCCGAACAGGAAAAAATTAAATCAATATTTTATTTCATTAGGGATGAAATAAAATATATTTTTGGAGTCCCCCCCGGTGAATCCGCTCTTAAGGCATCCACAATTTTACAGGCAAAAAAAGGATTTTGTATCCAAAAAGCTATCCTGTTTTGCAGTTTAGCCAGAAGCTGTGCCATTCCCTGCGGAATTCATTTTTATGATATTATCGATCATGCCCTTTCCGACTATATGTCAGATATTTTAAAAACTAAAAAACTTATTCGTCACGGAATACCTGCCGTCAATTTCAACAGCACCTGGATACAATATGATGCAACTCTGGATAGTAAACTGGTTAAAAGAAAAAAATTAAGACCGGTTGAATTCTCTCCGGATAAGGATTGTCTGATGCATTCTACCACCTTAGACGGAAATAAACATATAGAATATATTTATGATTACGGGTTAGCTTCCGATGTATCCTTTCCCCAAATCAGGGACTGGATGCAACGGGGATATCCTCATCTTTTTAATAATATATGAGTATTCTTAAATAGATAATAGATAATTAGTATTTAAATATTTAATTATATGAGGTACTATTATGGTGCAGCTGCCTGAAGATAAGACACTAAGAAAATTATATGGTAACCAGACTATCAAACCCCAAAAAAAACGATATCAGGAACTCAGCTTACTTTTCCAAAAAAAATTTCCCGGACCTGAAAAAACTCTTTTTTTCAGTACTCCTGGCCGCATTGAGATCGGCGGAAATCATACCGATCACAACCGGGGAAAAATTTTAGCAGGAGCAGTTAATCTTGATTCCATTGCCGCGGTCAGCAAAAACAATTCAAATAAAATCATCTTTTATTCAGAAGAATTTAAGAAACCATTTCAGGTTGATCTGAATCAGCTTGAGAAAAAAAAATCCGAAGAAGGAAGCACTACTTCCCTTATCAGGGGAATAGCCCATAAACTGAAAAAATCAGGTCATTCCCTGGGTGGTTTTAATGGGTATATGACCAGTAGTGTTATAATTGGTTCCGGTTTAAGTTCCTCTGCTTCGGTGGAAGTACTTATAGGAACAATTTTCAATACTCTTTTTAACCAAAACAAAATTTCCCCCCTGGAAATAGCTATGGTTGGTCAGTATGCTGAGAATAGTTACTTCAATAAACCCTGCGGATTAATGGATCAGATTACCTGTTCGGTGGGAGGCATAATAACCATTGATTTTAAAAATCCTAAAAAGCCGAATTTAAAAAAAATCAATTATGATTTTAACTCCAATGGTTTTGCAGTGCTAATAGTTAATACCGGAGACAGTCATGCTAATCTCACTGATGATTATGCGGCAATCCAGTCGGAAATGAAAAAAATTGCCCGGAAATTAGGGGGACAGGTGATGCGGGATATTACCAAGAAAGATTTACTCAAGAATTTGGCAAAAATTCGTTCCCAGACAGGTGATCGTGCCCTACTGCGGGCACTCCACTTTTTCCAGGAAAACCAGCGGGTAACTGCGGAAGTCAAAGCTCTGCAAAATAATGATTTTGACCAATTTCTGAATCTGGTTTCGGAATCAGGTAACTCTTCCTTCAAATTTCTGCAAAACTGTTATTCACCTAAAGACTTTAACCATCAGAGTATTCCCTTAGCTCTGGCCTTAACTGAAATGTTTATAAAAAATACCGGAGAAGGAGCCTGCAGAGTGCACGGAGGAGGTTTTGCCGGAACCATTCAGGTGTTCCTTCCCCTTAAGCAGATTAAAGCCTATAAACAATTTCTATCTCCTTTCTTGGGAAAAAATGCCATCTGGGAACTTCAGATCCGGTCCTTCGGAAGCAGTTGTTTAAGTTCTCAATGATCCGGTCAGATTTTCATTTTCGGTGCGGAAGACTGGAATAATGGAATTATGGAATGATATGATAACGGAGATTTTTACAATCTTCCACCTTTCCACTATTCCATTATTCCATTATTCCAATATTCCATTATTCCAACTATGTTTTATCTTTTTTCTTTTATCTTTTGTCTTTTTTCTTACTGTTTCCATTTCTTAAACCCAAAATTTACTGAAGCATCAGTTGCAAAATAAGCGAATTCTTAGTATACTCAATCGTGACCAACAAAATTGTACTTCGGGGAGTGAGAGTCCATAATTTGAAAAATCTGGATATTGATATTCCCCGAGGAAAAATTGTGGTAATAACCGGTCCCTCCGGTTCCGGAAAATCCAGCCTTGCCTTCGATACCATTTTTGCCGAGGGGCAAAGACGTTATATCGAATCACTCTCCTCCTATGCCCGTCAGTTTCTGGAACGAATGGAGCGTCCCGATGTGGATGAGGTCAGGGGAATTTCTCCGGCTGTTGCCATTGAGCAGCACAACACTATCCGCACCTATCGTTCCACTGTGGGTACTGCCACCGAGGTTCTTGACTATCTCCGACTTCTCTATGCCCGCCTAGGTACCACTGTTTGTCCCAACTGTAATATCCCGGTTATTCGGTATAAAACTTCTGATATAATAAAAAAAATTCAGGATCTGCCTTCCAATGCTTACCTGGTTATCGGTTTTCCTCTTCCAGGTCTGCCCCTCCCCCAGGATATCAATAACCTGGTGGCCAATGGATTTATCAGGTTGATTGTTGACCATCAAATAATCAGAGCTGAACAGGTTAATATTAAAAAACTAAAAAATATACCTGCGGTTGTGGTTGACCGGATAAACAATATACCGGAAAACCAGCAGCGGATTACCGATGCGGTGGAAACCGCCTTTGATCAGGGAAAAGGCAAGGTGGTTATTCTGACTGAAAATAAAAAGGTACTCACTTTTTCCCGGCTTTTCCGATGCGACCGCTGTGGACAAGAATTCATACCTTCCCATCCCCGGCTCTTTTCCTTCAATAATCCTTTTGGAGCCTGCCCGGAATGCAGAGGATTTGGGGATATTATTGGCATTGATATGGAAAAGGTGATTCCGGATACTAGCAAAACACTCCGCCAGGGTGCCATAGCCCCCTGGAATACTCCTACTCACAGCCATATGCTGAAACGGCTGGAAAGTATTGCCGCAACATATAATATACCTCTGGATACTCCCTATAACCAACTGAATGCTAAACAAAAAGATATAATCAAATACGGTAAAGAGCGCTTCCCGGGGATTTACCGCTTCTTTAAATATCTGGAAAAAAAGAAATATAAAATAGGAATAAGGGTTTTTCTGGCTCGCTACCGGGGCTATTACCCCTGCCCCCAATGTCAGGGCACCAGACTCAGGCCCGAAGCTCTGTATGTCTACCTTAACCATAAAAATATCAGTGAAATAAGCAGTATGACCATTGAAGAGGCTTACAATTTCATCAAAGAACTCACTTTGACCAGCTATCAAAAACAGGTGGCTCAGCAGGTATACAGAGAACTTTTGACCCGTCTCACCTATCTCTATGAAGTAGGTCTGGGTTACATTGACCTGAACCGGCGTTCCGCCACTCTTTCCGGCGGTGAGGCCCAGAGGATCAATCTTGCCACTGCCCTGGGATCGGATTTAACCGAGAGTATCTACATTCTGGATGAACCCACTATTGGTCTGCATCCCCGGGATAATGAAAAACTGATCGCTATCCTTAAAAACCTCAGAGATCTGGGCAATACTGTTATTGTAGTGGAACATGATCCCAAAATGATTACCTCGGGGGACCACATAATTGAACTGGGCCCCGGAGCCGGGGAAAACGGGGGTGAAAAAGTCTTTCAGGGTAATGTCCCCACTCTGCTTCACAATAATTCTTTGACTGGTCAGTATCTTACCCACAAAAAATTTATTTCCCTCCCTGAAACGTATCGGGAAACCAATGGTGCTACTATACATATTAAGGGTGCGGCAGAACACAATCTGAAACATATCGATCTTATCATTCCTCTTAACCGTATGACGGTCATTACCGGAGTATCAGGTTCGGGGAAGAGTACCCTCTTGAAAAATATCATTTTCCCGGCCATAAAAAAAGCCAAGGGTAAAAGCTTTACCTCTCTGGGAAAATATGAATCCCTGGAGGGAACCCATCATATTGATGATGTAATTCTGGTGGACCAGTCACCTATTGGAAAAACCCCCCGTTCTAATCCGGTCACCTATGTAAAAGCCTTTGACGGAATCAGACGATTATTTGCCTCCACCCGGGAAGCCCGTATCAGAGGGTACAATCCCGGCACCTTTTCTTTTAATGTAGCCCGGGGCAGATGTGAAAAATGCGAAGGAAAAGGGGAAATCGATGTTGATATGGTATTTTTATCCGATGTCACCTTAACCTGCGACAGGTGCAATGGAAAAAAATACAAAAAAGAAGTACTGGAAATAAAATACCGGGATAAAAATATCGATGATGTCCTCAACCTGAGTGTTACCCAGGCTAGGAATTTTTTTCAGGATCATTATTCCATAACCGGAAAATTAGGGGTTCTGGAAGCTGTGGGACTGGGGTATCTCCGTCTGGGGCAGGCTGCTCCCACCCTTTCCGGGGGAGAAGCTCAGCGGGTCAAACTTGCCT
>CAZKMO010000179.1:0-6120 GCA_964554015.1 uncultured bacterium | reverse complement strand
CGCCCCCACCCTATCCGGAGGTGAGGCCCAGCGGGTCAAACTTGCCTTTCATCTATCCCAAAAACCTAAGAAAAAACTCCTCTACCTTTTTGATGAACCCACCACCGGCCTGCATCTGCATGATATTACCTATTTGCTGGACTGCTTCAACCAACTGATTGACTCTGGTCATTCTGTAGTAATCATCGAGCATCAGCTGGATGTGATTAAAGCAGCAGACTGGATCATTGACCTGGGGCCGGAAGGTGGAGAAAAAGGGGGAGAAATCGTGGCTGCCGGCAGACCGGAAGACATTATTAAGGTGGGAAATTCCTATACCGGAAAATTTCTGAAAACTGTACTGTAAGAAATCCATCCAAACCATATAAATCCAGTCAAAAAAGCCTAACAGATTTTATCCTCTTAAAATCCCCCTTTCCCAAAGGCCTGTCCTGAACATAGTGAAGGAGGGATTACAAGGGAATACCCTAATCTCAAAATCTTTAATTCCCCCTCTCTTTTTCAAAAGAGAGGAGGACTAAGGGGGTGAGTTTAAAAATCACCATCCCGAATTGGGATTTTTTAATAATCTTTCCGCTTAAACTTTAATCCTGAGAAAATCTTTACTTTTTATAAAATTTTTTGTAAGATACTGGGTATAACTGATCAAGACTGAGAGCATAGTGTCAGCGCTATGCTTAAAATCCTATACGAACAATTGTTAATTTATTGGTATTATAGTAAGCACCTTAAATAATTTACTCGCTTTGACTGATCAAATAAATATAAATATCATTTACAAGGAGAAATCTATGAAACGCATAACTCACTTATTCCGGGCTTTGTTCCTGATGATACTGCCGCTGGCGGCAGGCGCACAGTACCAGGCACCCATCAGTTTTCCGATCACCTCGGCCGAAATTACAGGTGAGGTCAACATTCCGCCCGGACCGGAGTATCTGCACAAGGCCGTGTTTTACCAGATCTATCCCCAGACTTTTAAGGATTCGGACGGAAACGGTATCGGTGATCTGCAGGGAATTATCCAAAAACTCGATTATGTCAAAAGCCTGGGAGTAGACGGTTTCTGGATCAATCCCTTTTTCCAATCCCCTTTTCTGGATGCCGGATATGATGTATCAGATTATTACAAAGTAGCCGAACGCTACGGCACCAACCGGGATGCCTGGCTTATGTTTCAGGAAGCGGAAAAACGCGGTCTTAAGATCCTCTTCGATTACGTGATCAGCTATTCCAGCATTCATCATCCCTGGTTTCAGGAATCCGCTAAACAGGAACAGAACAAATATTCCAACTGGTACATCTGGACAGACAATCAGTGGGTCAATCCGCCGGAGGAATACAAAGACGTATTCATCAAAGGCTACAGCCGCCGCAACGGCCAGTTTATGCGTAATTTCTACTGGAGTCAGCCTGCTTTGAATTTCGGTTTTGCTAATCCGGAAGAATCCTGGATGCTGCCTATTGATCATCCGGATATTCTGGCCCTGCAGGAGGAATTGAAAAATGTACTGCGTTTCTGGATGGATATGGGGGCGGACGGATTCCGTGCCGATATGGCCGGTGCCCTGGTTAAAACCGCCAATATTTCCGGCAATGATCAGTTTTTTAATACTCATGAAAACGGTACCCAGATATTCTGGAACAAAATCCGCAAAATTCTGGACACTGAGTATCCGGGATCCTTTATGGTAGCGGAATGGTCCTATCCAGCTTCTGCCCTGATCGGGGGCGGTTTTCATGCCGATTTTTTCCATTGGTTTCGCGGATACAATGATATTTTGCAAAAAGAATCCTGGCGTATCCTGAACGGCCTTTCTGAAGGACACAGTTATTTTGACAAAGAGGGTAAGGGCAATGTTACCAATTTCCTATACAGTTACATGGATCAGTATAAAAAAACAGTAGGACATGGCTATATCAATTTACCCCTGGGCAATCATGATTTGTCCCGCTTGAACATCAGACGCTCAACTGAGGATTTGGAAGTCATTTTTGCCTTCAGTCTGACCATGCCGGGAATTCCCTTTATTTTTTACGGAAACGAGATCGGTATGCGCCAGCTCTACGGTCTTCCCTATGTGGAAGGTGCTTACAAACCGCGGGCCGGGGGACGCACTCCCATGCAGTGGGATAACGGAGTCAATCGTGGCTTTTCCACCGCCCCTCCCGATCAGCTCTATCTGCCCGTGGATACGGCCGCAGATGCACCCAACGTCAAGGATCAGGAAAATGATCCCCATTCCCTGCTCAACCGGGTCCGACGGCTGATCAAGCTGAAAAAGAGTGAACCGGCTCTCACCGCCTATGCCGAATTTGTGCCGGTTTATGTTGTAGAAAACCAATATCCCTTAATCTATGCCCGGGCCAACGGTGATGATATGGCCCTGATCGTTCTCAATCCGAGTGAAAAAACAGCAAACGCTCAATTTGACTTGAAACCGGCTGTATCAGAACTAAAGCTTTTAGCCGGAACTAATCTAAAAATCAAACATGATAAAACCGCCTATGATATAAGTATTCCGGGGCGCAGTTATGCCATCTATAAAATGTTCAAATAATCAGCACGGAAATATGATAAGTAAGGGATTGAGGGAAAATGACAGTCAACCCGGATTATCTTACCTAGAGCGTATTAAAATAAAATGTAAAAGGAGGGGAATAATGAACAAGCCCCTGAAATATTTTGTACTGATCTTACTTTTATGCGGAATATTTAACCCTCTTTGGGCATCGAAACTGATAGAAATTAAAGTGGTGGATAAAGACTACCTCATGCTACATTTCCAGGATGCAGAAGTAGAATATGTGGATGACGGACAGGGTCCGGGAGCCTATGGCGGACACGAGTCGGGAACAGCGGAAAATTCCTATGTGGTTATTTACGGGGAAGCGCTTGATTTGATCAATGCTGCCGCTACCGGCAACTGGACCATAAAGTCTGATAACGACAGCCATTACGGAATTTCCGGAAAATCCCCCCAGGCAGTGTATAGAAAATCAAAGGTTAATGGAATGTCCAATACCGGATGGGATGCGGTGCATAGTGATTTTGGTTTTGACTATACCTATGAACATTCTATTTACCTTCAACTGCCTTTTTCCCTGCAGCAGGATAAAACGTACACGGTTGAGATAAATGAAAATATCAATGCCGATACCAGTTCCCAGACTCTCACCTATGATATATTCCATTGCCCTTCCGAGGCAATTCATACCAATCTGGTTGGATATATGAGCAGTTCCAGAATAAAGGCTGCTGACCTTTATTATTTCCTGGGTGACGGGGGCAACAGGGATTATTCCGATTTTGGGGGGAACAAAGTGTATATCTACAATGTGGATACAGGAGATTCCCTGAGTGTGGGTTCCGTGACTTTTTGGATGGCAAATAAAACAGAAACCCAGTGGAACCTAACCGGCTCCGATGTCTGGAATATCGACTTTACCGGATTCAATCAAACCGGCACCTATCGCCTGGCCGTAGAGGGAGTAGGCTGCAGCCAGGACTTTGAAATCAAGGATGATATCTACCATGATCCCTATAAAGTTTCGGTTTTGGGTTATTTTTATATGCGCATTGGCCAGGATAATCTGGACATGACGCCTGTGCCCCGAAGACCTTTATATATTCAGGATCAGGATCCATCCAACTGTAAAATTTATGTAACTGATATGCATCCCTATCATCCTCAATGGAACACTTTTGTGGGAGGGGATAAATGGGACAGCCCGGAAAGTTGGGCTGCTTTCAAAAAATCAGGCAATCCCACCAATCCCCGGGCCAGGGGCGGGCACAGCGACGCTCTGGACTGGGATCGGCATCTGGGGCATGTGGTCAATATCTATGACCTCTGCCTGGTTTATCTGCTGAGTAACGGCGCTTTGGATGATGATGATCTGAGAATTGCGGAAAGCGGAAATGGTATTCCTGATATACTGGATGAGGCCAGAAACGAAGTCGATTTCTGGTTGAACCTTCGCTATCAGGGCGGTTATTCTCACGGTGTGACCAATCCCGATAATTACAATAGATTGTACCAGGCAGACAACACTGCCCTGGCAGCCTGGGCCAATGCTCTCAACTGTTCCATGCTGGCCTATTGTTTTCAAATTGCCGGGTTGAATGATCTGCGTACTACCTATAAAGATTCGGCCCTTATTGCCTACAATTATGCTGATAATCTGGCTGATCCCAGGCTGAACACCCACATGGAAGGAATCAGGGGCAGGGATTTTAAAATGATGACTGCTGCTTACCTGTACAATCTCACCGGTGACACAGAATATGAAGATATTATGAGCAGCGAAAGTATGGTTACCAGTGCTTCTTCCAGTATTTATCAGCAGGGTTCCTTTAATCAATTGTGGGGAACTGCCGCCTATCTTTTTACCAAACGACAGGTTAATTATCCTGCATTATATGCACATATGAAATCAGCTGTTATCGCCAAAGCCAAAAGCAGAGAAGTTGACAATGTAAGCCAGCGACCTTCCCGCCGGGGTTACAGCACCGAGCAAGCCTGGTGGCAGACCAGCCAGGATATGCCCCGAACTGTTTTAGCCCATGCAGTTACTGATAATCCCACAGACCGGCTTGCTTTTCTGGATGCCTTGCTGCTGGAGGCAGACTGGGGACTGGGGAGGAATCCTCTCAATATGATTCAAATGACTACGGCAACTACTGAGTTGGCTGACAAGCGCAGTGTGGAAAACTGCTATACCTCCGGGAGGGACGACGGCACCCCCGGGCTTCATCCCGGACATACTCCCTATCTGAATACGGAAGGATGGGGAGGCAATATGGTGGGCAGTAATCCCCAAAAAGTACTGGCCAAATTCTATCCTGATTATAACAACTGGCCCCATGCTTCCAAATATATTGACACCAGACATATCTGGGCCCATTCCGAATTCACTCCCCGGCAGACCATGAGAGGTAAAACCCTCATCTACGCCTATCTTTACAGTCTTTCCAGGAGAGGCAGCACTGTCACCCCGGAACTGATTGCGGACGCCGGTCCGGATCAGAGTATTATGGATGAGGATGGAGATGGCAGAGAAACTGTGTACTTGGATGGTTCCGGCAGTTATTCCAGTACAAGTGAAATCACCAGTTATACCTGGAGTCTGAATACATTGGAAATCGCCACAGGCAAAATTAATACGGTAAAACTGGATACCGGACGTTATGAAATTATTCTGGAAGTGGAAGATGCCCGGGAGCAAAGCGCCCGGGATACTTTGAAAATTACTATCCTTCCTTTAAGTTCAGAGCAGAAAGCGGATTATGATTTTGAAACTTCTGATCAGCTTGATGACTGGATTTTTCAAAACTGGGATCAGGGCGGCGTTCCGACTGCGGAACTATCCTCGGAACAGACTCACAGTGGTTCCTACAGTGTCAAATTAAGCGGTGATTTTATTACCAATTCGCAAAATGCCTTAAAGCAAACAGGATCCCTGGAAGAGAATATTGAAAGCATAATCTATCACATCTGGGTTCCCCAGATCCTGGTGGATTCTTCCGCAGCTGTGGCAGCTGCTGACCCCTCCAAAGCCGGCGGTATTCAGGCCTATCTCATGCATACCGGCTGGGACTGGAGGGATGTATGGGTTGATATATATGATCTGGAAGGCGATGCCTGGAATCAGATCACTTTTCCGATACCTGAGGACGTCAATAATGCCGATATCAAGGAAACCGGCCTGGTCTGCACCCTTCAGAACACCAATATAGGTAAAAGCAGCATTTACCTAGATGATATTTACTTTAATACAGCCGATGATTCCACCTCTGTTCCTGATCCGAATAATGGGTTGTCTGCCCTACCCCGTGAATTCAAACTCTTTAACAATTACCCCAATCCTTTTAATCCTGAAACCAAAATAAGGTATAATCTGCCCCAAAGCACTAAGGTTAAAATAAATGTCTATGATATTGCCGGGCACCGGGTGAAAACTCTGGTAAATGAACCTAAAACCGCCGGCAGGTATGAAATAATTTTCAACAGCAGCCAGCTGGCCAGCGGCGTTTATCTTTACACTCTGGAAGCCGGAGGTTTCCGGCAGGTGAAGAAGATGGTTTTGTTGAAGTAGAAATATATTATATTTTTTCTT
>CAZKMO010000178.1:0-6168 GCA_964554015.1 uncultured bacterium | reverse complement strand
CAATGAAAATTAAGATTGCCGGGAACAAAAAACGGTTGAAAAGATGGCTTATTTTGGAAGAAAGCAGCAGGATAAAACCAATCAAAAAAGCGATTATACTGGGATACTTAGCCCAATCCAGATCATACTTTTTATTCTTAAGAAGATAAATTATACCGAATATCAGCCCTGTACCCAGAAAAAATACAATCCCGTGAAGATCATCAATCCGCAGCCAAAGCATATCAATGGCAACATGGGCAGCAAAGATAAAACAGTACCCTCCGGGGATGAGGGCCCACCAGTTTTTTCTCCCGAACCGCAAGGCATTGAGGAAAGTTAATCCGGTGAGTACAAACAAACTGATAGGAATAAGTCCATCAGGTAAGTAATGGGTACGGTCTATGTATATTGCTGCTCCGATGAATAAACTTATTATTCCGACGATTAATGTCCATAATCCTTTCTTAAAAAGAAAGTAGGCTAAAAGAAAAACCAATCCTGCCGCTAGGAAGAAGGCAATCACGGTAACAGAAGAATCAATAAAAAAGATATCGAAGGCATGTAATAAGAACAGGCAACCCAGTATAACCAGAAATACTCCAAAAAGAAAATTTGTTGATTTTACTTTCATAACTTACTCCTTTACTTTTTTATCATCATGTATAGATTACGTTATTATCAATATATTGTTACAATCTCTGAAGAGAAAATATTTGGTTTTCTCTATTATGCTCATTTAGGGATTGTTTTCTTATGAGAATTTTAGAATTTAATTCAGCATAATAATATAGACACTTATATGTAAATTTAAAAAAAGTTAGAGAATAATTCAAATTGAATAAGTTTTTTTAAGGAACGAGATTTGCTATTATTTTTCAGTATGTGTTATTATAAACAAAAATTTTTACATCTAAAAGTATTCATTTTTCTTATTCTTTTGAACATCACTCTAAAAAATATCAACGCTAAAGACTCTGTATCCCTGGATTATACAATAGGAAATCTTGATACAGTATCCACGGTCGAAGAGTTAAAGTCCGCCATAAATAAAGCAAATGTAAACGGTAATATGACCATACTTATAGAAAATGGTGAATATGAGATTGCCTCTTCTTCCTGGTATCCATATATTACTGCAAATAATATCATGTTTAAAAGTTTATCAGGAATAAGAGATTCGGTTCTGGTAAAGGGAAGTGGTATGGAGATTACATCCGGTACCGAGAATGTGTTTCATTTAGTGGGTAATAGTATTATTATCGCTGATATTACGGTTGGAGAATGCGGGAATCATGGTATTTGTCTGGAAGGGGACAGCGCTCTTATTCATAATGTAAAAATTCAAAATACCTATGAACAGATGATCAAAGGTGTGGATGCAGGTGATGGCGCTGATTTTGGAATTATTGAATATTGTTTTTTTGAATATACGGCGGGTTTTGGTCCTCACTATTATATCGGAGGAATCGATATTCATGAGGGTAATAACTGGATAGTAAGAGATAATGAATTCTATAATATTAAAAGTCCGGATAGTGGTTTGGCCGAACATGCAATTCATTTCTGGAATAATTCGGCAGATATTGTGATTGAAAGGAATAAGATTGTTAATTGTGATCGGGGGATAGGGCTTGGACTGGGCTCGTCAGGTTGTCAGGGAGGGATAATCCGTAATAATATGGTGTATACATCCGAAGATGTCGGTATCGGACTGGAGAGTTCACCCGGTACACAAGTTTTTAATAATTCGGTATATACAGAGTACTATCCGAATTCAATTGAATTTCGATTTTTAAAAACAACTGGTGTGCAAATTTATAATAATATAACCAATAGAAGTATAACTTCCCGGAACGGGGGAAAGGCAGATGTACAAAGCAATATAACAAATTCTGATTTCAGTTGGTTTGTAAATCCTTTTGTAGGTGATTTACACTTATCTTCCGCTATTAGTGATATAGTTGATCAGGGCATAGCCCTCACAGAAGTCAGGGTTGATTTTGATAAAGATGAAAGACCACAGGGAACTGCCTATGATATTGGTGCGGATGAGTATGTCAATCCCACTAAGTGTTCTAATGAAAACAATACATTTTCTGCTTGCAGATTATTCCAGAACTATCCAAATCCTTTTAATCTTAGTACGGAAATAGAGTACCAAATTTCATTTTCCGGTATGGTACATCTGGTAGTGTATGATGTTTTGGGAAAGAGAATCAGAACCCTGATTAAAGAACCAAAAGATAAGGGAACATACAGTATACGATTTAAGGGAACCGAACTTCCATCCGGAATCTATTTTTTGCAGCTAAGAACAGATAATACTGTATTAACCAGGAAGTGTTTGTTGATGAAATAGGGTATTTGATTCCACCCTTTCCTGTCTATACATTTTGCCCCTGTCAGGGTGTAGAACAACAAGTAATTGTTGATATTTTAACTGTATGAAGGTATATTATATTGATATTATTATAAAAATTCTGATTGAATTTAGAACTTATCGGGTTTATTCCCTAGTTAATAAGGTAGTGACACTCTAACTATTTTATAAAGACATTCAATTCAAAAATTTTAAATAATGCGATACAACAATTTCAGCAGCTTTTTAAAAAATAAATATGGTGAGAAAGTATGGAAGATCTCTCTTCATGCCGGTTTCAGCTGTCCCAACCGGGATGGTACCTTAAGCACAAACGGTTGTATTTACTGCAATAATCAAGCGTTTAATATCCAGGCAGGAAAGAAAAACAAATCCCTGGATGAGCAAATCCTCAGCAGTATGGAAAGGTTGAAAAAGACCAGAAAGGTGAGTAAGTTCATCGCCTATTTTCAAACCTATACCAATACCTATGCTTCTGTAGAAGCTTTAAAGAAGATCTATGATAAAGTCTTACGATACCCGGAAATTGTTGCACTTTCCATAGGCACCCGTCCGGATTGTGTGGATAAGCAAAAACTTGATCTCATTGAAAGTTATTCTGACTACCTAGATGTCTGGATAGAGTACGGTTTACAGTCCATTCATAACCAAACCTTAAATAGAATTAACCGGGGACATAGCTATGAAGATTTTCTTCAGGCAGTCAGATTAACTCAGGAGAGGGAAATATCCATATGTGTACATGTAATTGCCGGTCTGCCCGGAGAAAGCAAGGAAGATTTTCTCCTAACTGTCCGTGCAGTTGCTGATTTGAATATTGATGGAATAAAATTTCATCCCTTGCATGTATTGAAAAATACAGAATTGGAAAAAATTTATGAGAGGAATCAGGTAACTTTGTGGAAAGCTGATTATTATGCTGAAGTTATTTGTGATGCTTTGGAAATACTACCTCAACACGTTGTTATACAAAGGCTTACTGCAGATGCTAATAAGAATTTGCTGGTCGCTCCGGAGTGGTGCAGCAAACAGAAGAAAATAGAAATAATAAGATTGATTGATAAAAAGCTGGAAGCCAGAAAGACTAGACAGGGATATGGCAGAGGATAATGTGTTTATTCCCGTTAATAATAATGAAAGACAAAAGCATGTCCAGAGCGTAGTGACGGGATAAAAATAAAATTTAATTAAGGAGGATGGAGAATGGAGAAGGGAAAATGGAGCCGGGAAAAAGGAGGAAATAGGGAGTAGGGAAAAGGAAAAAGATAAAAGATAAAAGATAAACCCTTTTAGGTGTGAAGATTTTTCAGATTTAAGTGTTATGTAAGAAATAATTAAATTGTTAATACAAATATAAAATAATATTATAATCTTATCAGAATTAGTAATAGGAGGTAATATGACTAATACTAAGATCACTGAGATCATTGCAATTTGTCTGGAATTGGAAACCAAAGCGGAATTTACCTATGAATTACTATCTGAATCCGCCTCCGATGAAAAATTAACAAAATTCTGGCTGTCAATGGCCAATCAGGAAAGAAATCATATCAGTTATTGGCAAAAAGTATTGAATTTGGCAGAACAGGGTAAAATACCTGACATTTTTGATAAACCGGATACAGTTATTACTCAACTGATTGACCTTAAGAAACAAGTTGCCAATTTTCTGGATCAAAATAAGAATTTTCAAGATAAGGCAACTTCGTTTTTATTTGCTTACAAACTGGAATTTATGCTCATGCATCCAGCTTTTGCTGCTTTGTTTATCCTTTTACGAAAAGAAACCGGAAATAAATCACCGGCTGATGCCTATCAGGCCCATATAAAAGGATTAATTGATATACTGCATCAGTATCAATCTGATAAGCCTGAATTCCAACTTATTAGTGAGTTAATGGATCAGCTTTGGCAGCGTAATACGGAATTAGCTAATGAATTAGCGGAAATAAAAATGCTAAGGGGATTGATTCCCATTTGCATGCATTGTAAAAATATGAGGGATGATGAAGGCTACTGGAGTAAACTGGAAAAGTATATTGAAGATCGGAGTGATGTGACCTTTTCTCATGGCATCTGTCCTGAATGTTTAAAGAAATATTATCCTGAATTGGCGGATAAGAAATAAATCTAATTATGGTCAGGGGTACAGGATAAGACAAAAGACAAAAGACAAAGATAAAAGCTTGTCCTGAGTTGGTCGAAGGATTAAAACAAGGGAAAAGGATAAAGGATAAAGTTGGGTATAAGGTATAAGGTATAGGGTATAAGGGTGTCGTCCTGAAAAAAGTTTACAGTTTTTAATTCTGACCTTCTGGTTTTGGTTCAGGACAATGAAAGGTATTCAAAAATTTTATATTTCATACATTAATGGGATAATGAAGTTGATGAATTAAGAATAAAATGGAGGTTAAAATGAAGAATATAGTTATGGGGATTTTATTTATTATGTTTCTTTCCAGTCAAGTTTGTCTGAGTCAGCTTAAAACAGAAGAAAAGCTGGCGCATACTTATTCCATTGTCGCCTGGGATGATGAAACCGGAGAAATGGGTGTGGCAGTGCAGTCCCATTGGTTTTCTGTGGGATCCGTGGTTACCTGGGCCGAATCTGGAGCCGGAGTAATTGCTACTCAATCTTTGGTCAACGTCTCCTTCGGTCCCAGAGGTCTGGAAATGTTAAGACAGGGAAAGAGTGCGGAAGAAACTTTGAATTCGCTGATTAGGTCCGATGAGGGAAGAGATTACCGCCAGCTTGCAATCGTAGATAAGAAAGGAGAAGTGGCAGTATGTACAGGGGAAAAATGTATAGCAGAAGCCGGGCATATCAAGGGAGATCATTTTTCAGTACAGGCAAACATGATGCTGAATAACACAGTCTGGTCTGCTATGTCAGAAGCTTATCAAGAAAATTTGCAATTTCCTCTGGCGGAACGGTTGGTTGCAGTACTGGAAGCGGCAGAAGCGCAGGGGGGAGATATTCGGGGACGCCAGTCAGCTGCCTTATTGGTGGTCAAAGTAAAATCCTCAGGTAAACTTTGGGAGGACAGGCTTATAGATCTTCGAGTAGAAGATAATACTCATCCAGTGAAAGAGTTAAAACGACTGTTAAAATTATTCCGTGCTTATGAACATATGAATGCCGGTGATATAGCTATAGAAAAAAAAGATGTAGAAACTGCCTTACGCGAATATAAAACAGCAGAAATCATGTTCCCGGAAAATCTGGAGATGAAGTACTGGCATGCTGTTTCTTTGGCTAATATAGGAATGGTGGATCAGGCAATACCTATTTTTAAACAGGTATTTTCTACAGATGAAAACTGGCGAATTTTGACTCGCAGGTTGCCGAAGGTTGATTTGTTGACAGTTGAGAAGGATGATTTGAAAAAGATTGTGGAAGTGGAATAAATTTTCCTTTATTTGTGTCATTCCTGCCCCGTAACAAGTACGAGGTAAACTCCAGCGGGAATCCAGGGGGAAGGTTGCAGGGTGGATCCCCGACAAAAACATTCGGGGATGACAGGGAATGAGATCAAAAATGGGGTTCTTTTTAATTACGAGTATTTCTGAAGTAATCGCTATTGCTGCTTAAAGAGATCTTTAAGGTTACTTTTTTTTAAAAAAAGTAATCAAAAAAACCTCCGGCAAGCTGAGTTTATTGAAATTCCAAATAAAAAGCACCAAATATCAAATAATTTCCAAAATCCAATGACCGAAACATGGGATTTAAGGAATACAGGAATAGTGGAATACTGGAAAGATGAGTTTATTAATTCGGCAATTTTATATATTCTTCCACCCTTCCG
>CAZKMO010000177.1:0-6227 GCA_964554015.1 uncultured bacterium | reverse complement strand
CGCGGCTGATTAGCAGCGTTAGCTGGTAAAAAGAAATGATAAATTATATAATTAAATTTTTCATTCTTTTATTCTGTTTGAATCAAAGTATCCTTTGTCAAACAATAGATATATTTCCAAATGGGTGGTCAATTACAGAAGAGAAGAATTACAATTCTGAAAATTTACAATTCTTCAAAGGAAATATCCCAAATCACATTGAAGCTGATTTTAACGGCGATAAAAATACGGATCATGCCTATATATTAATAAACCAAAATAAAAATAAATTTGCTCTTTTCGTTCGATTGGGAAATGAAAAAGAACTAATCAAACTTGAGGAATACAGAATAGAAAATAATAATTATATAATATATATGGGAATTTCTATTGTCAAACCAGGTAAATATAAAACTGCATGTGGTAAAGGGTATTGGGATTGCGAACCAGATGAACCAGATGAAATTGTATTACTAAACCCAAGTATTAATTTTTATCTATTTGAGAGTGCAAATTCATTTTTTTATTGGGACGATACTATTGGTAGATTTAAACGTATTTGGATCAGTGATTGATTATTTTTGCAGCTAACACAAAAATGCAGTGGATTGAAAACAGCCACGGCTTTTCAGGTCTGAATGTTCCCAGTTCCGCAGAGGCTCTGCCTCTGCTAAGAAGAAGGTAGATAAAGTATGACAACCAGAAATCAGGGAACAATTGAACAACTCGTCGGGCATCCCGAAAATGACATAAAAAAAACGTGGGGCACGTCCCCTCAATCAATACTGAAACAAGTTCATCACAGGATGACGGATAAAGTATATTTAACTAACCAAAACTAAGGGAGGATTCATGGCCAAAGGAAGAGATGCTCAAAAAACAAATAAGAAAAAACCAGTAAAAACACTGAAAGAAAAGCGCAAAGAAAAAAAAGAGAAGAAAGGCAAAAAATGATTGTCAGGGGTTGATGCTTAAGATTTCCAGTGAAAAAAAGACAACTACGACGGGTAACCTAAACAGATTGACAGCAATAAAATTTAACTCGTGTGATATTGGCTTTAGCCAATGTTTGTTAAAAGAGCAGTTCAAGGGAAGAAATGTATAATATACGAAACAATATTTCTATAAATACAACCATTTGAAAAATAAGTAAATAAGTAGTTAATATAATATTATAATTGAATAGAACTTAAAAGGAAATCTGACATGTCACCTATATACAAGATATTAATTACCGTTTTTTGTCTAATCTTTGCCTCTATTGTGGTAATTGGCAGAGATGTAGCACAACAAAAGGATTTAAAAGGAGAAGAAAGTATGACCAAGCAATCAAATCCGATAGATAGGTTGGATTTTCTAATAGGAACCTGGCACATGGAGTATAAATCTCACCAGGGCTCGGGAACGGGGATATTCAAAAGGGCATTTGATGACAAGTATGTTTTTTTTGATTACTCAGTAAGTTCGCCTGCAGGTGAAACAGGAGCAGCTCACGGCATTTTTGCCTGGGATACGAAAGATAATATCTATCGGGACTGGTGGTTTGAAAATTCGGGGAATTTTACCCAGGCAGCCTGCAACTTTATCAATGAGGAAACTCTTTTGATGTACTGGCAGGATACATTATTAATCCAAACATTTCAAAAAATCGGGTCCGATAAAGTAGAATTGAAAATGAAACAATCCAATGCCAGGGGTGAATATGAAGTCATACTAGAGGTGGAGTTTACCAAGCAAAAATAAAGCAGAATGGGCTTATGGCCCATCTTAAAGAGGTTTTTATATACATGAAACAATGCCGGATATATATCGTAAACAACAGAAAACCCAAACATATTGGCAACTATATAATTTAACTCATATTACTTTGGCCTTTCCATACACTAAGGACATGCTTCAGCCAATCTATGTAAAAAAGATTATAAAAGAAATGAATATGTATCATAAACGTTAATATGCATAGTTCAAGAATTCAGTTAATTAACAATAACTTTAAACGGAATAATTATGAAAGAAGTAAAATTACTGACAAAATCATTTCTATTAATTTTTATTGTAATCTCTTTACAAGCACAAAACAATACTAATGTAAATCTTGAATTCGAGGAAAAGGTAAATAATTGGTTAACTGAATATAATGTACCTGCAGTTGGAATCGGAATTATAGAAAACGGTAACATTACGTATGCCAGGGTATTGGGAGAACTTGAAAAAGGTATACCAGCACCTGATAATGCTGTTTTTAATGTTGCTTCCATGACCAAACCAGTAGTTACCATGTTAACCTTAAAATTGGTCGAAGCCGGACTATGGAACCTGGATGAGCCCCCGTTTCATTATTGGGCTGATCCAGACGTTGCCCATGATCCACGACATAAAAAACTGACCACCCGTCATGTCCTGACTCACCAGACAGGATTTAAAAATTGGCGTTGGTTGAATCCAGACAATAAATTGACTTTTGATTTCGAACCGGGAACAAATTATCAATATTCAGGAGAAGGCTTTGAGTATTTAAGAAATGCTTTGGAACGCAAATTTAATAAAGGTCTTGAGGCATTATTGGATGCAATGGTATTTAAATCTCTCGGAATGAAGAATACCCAATACTGGAGCGATAATCTGGATACTGCCAGATTTGCCTTCTGGCATGACGCAAATGGAAATAAATATAGAGGATCGTATAACACACCAGTAGGTGCTGCCGATGATTTGCTTACAACTGTTGAGGATTATTGCAAATTTGGAATTGAGGTGATGAATGGCGCAGGACTCTCAGAAACTCTTTTCAATGACATGATAACTCCTCATGTAAAGATGAAAGAGCATTATGCTAAAGGACTGGGCTGGGAAATAATTTTAGATTTACCTCACGGAGAGTATGCTGTGGAACATGGCGGATCCGATCAGGGAGTAAAATCTATAGCTGTTTTTTTGCCGAAATCAAAGCGGGGTTTGGTTATTCTGACCAACGGAGATAACGGTATGTTCGTATATAATAATATCATTAAAGAATCAATAGATATGGGAGAAAAAATATTAGACTACATGAAGGGATCTGTTGTCCGCAAGGCTATTGTTCTGCCGGATGAAATTTTGAACAGGTACGTCGGAACATACCTGGATTCATATGGAAGAGAACTTTTTATTACTAAAGAAGACAGTGTTTTAAAAATATCCGGCGAAAGCATACCAACGGTAAATTTGTATCCGGAGGCGAAAAATAAATTTTTTCTCAAAGAATTTGACGTTCAATTTGAATTCACTGAAGATAATTCACTGATTATAACTGCAGATGGGAAAACCGAGGCTCCTATAAAAAAGATAAAGTAAGAAAATGATATTATGAAAGATAAATATTCAGAGAATTCAAAAACCATTTTTTATAATACTTTTAGTGTTTTTCTGTGGAGTTTCAATTAATTAGGATGGGCCTGTGGCCCATCTTTTTAATAGTTTTTGATAAATAACATAATTTGGTTAAATTCATAAATGAATATTGCAAAAATAATAAAAAAAAATTATATTTATTAAAATGAGTTTCGTATCAAATAATATCAGGGAATTTACTCTTTGAATTTACAGATATCCGACATATTGTTAATTTTCCTCATCATACAATTCATTTTCTTTTTCCTTTTTTTGATAATGTATCCAAAAGGAGAACGCACCCGTCATATACTACTGGCTTTTTTCTTCTTGGCTTTGTCCCTGAATTTGTATAATTATCTCAGTTTTCGTTTCTTTGATTTTTTTTCCCAATTTTCTGAACACTTAATTTTCTTGGGGACTGCCGAATGTTTTTTAATTGCACCCCTGTTATGGCTGTACATCCAGGCGCACACCAGTCAACATTTTCATTTTACCTGGAAAAAAATCTTTCATTTGTTACCTTATTTAATTTTCCTGGGGTATTTAATAATCCGTTTTCATCTACACTCCCCGGAATATATGATAAGGTTATTACAAGAAAATAAAGTTCTGCCCGGGAACGCATTTATAATTTTAACCGGCCTTCTGCATGTGCAAATTCTTATTTATACTATTTTCATAATCCGCCGATTAGTCACCTATCGAAATCAAATACGAAATATATATTCATCCTATGAAACCGTCAATTTCAACTGGGTGAAGTATTTGATTGGCGGCATTTCAATTATCTGGTTGATGGACATCGTGAGATATTTATCCAGATTTTTTATACCGGAAACATTCAATATTATTGAGACAATACTCTTTATTATGCTGCTTATTTTCAGTTATCTTATTATTTATAAAAGCTTACATCAACCCCAGATTTTTTCCGGATTTGACGTTTCAACGCCATCCAAGCAGCGTTCCCTTTCCGAGCAATCACGAAAAACTTATCTGCAACGACTATCTGCCTGCATGCAGAAAGAAAAACCCTATTTAATTCCGGATATCACCTTAATGAATTTAGCTGAAAAAACCAGAATTCCACCTCGTTCCTTATCTGAAGTTATTAATCAGGGGCTCAATAAAAATTTTTATGATTTTATCAATTATTATCGGGTTAAAGAAGCAGTTGCCATGCTAAAATCAGACCCTCAGAAAACCATTCTTGCCATCTTACTAGAATCTGGTTTTAACAGCAAATCTTCTTTTCATGTAGCCTTTAAAAAATATACAGGCAAAACTCCTACCCAGATTAAATCATCTCTTCAAAATGTATCAAATTAAAAACTTGTCCATTTAAACACGGTGTGACCTCAGACGGACGACTTTTCCTGAGGATTTCCTTAGATTAAGGCAACACTTAAATTTTAAGGGAGGTCTTTATGAAAAGTAACGTATTTTCAGTAGTAAGTTTTATTACAATGTTGTTTAATATGCAGAAAACAGGTAAAAAAAGTCTGGATAACAATAAGCCGGCAAGGAAAAAATTTATTGTACCGGTAATTTTCTGTCTCATCATTCTTTTAACAAATATTTTATTCGTGCGGTTCGTTAGGGGAGAGGAAGAATCTATTATATGGACTTATGATACCGAAGGTGGAATTTATGGAACACCGGTCATTCATGAAGGAGTATTGTATATTGGCAATGATAAGAATGTTTTTTTTGCTTTGAATACTGAAACCGGCGATACACTATGGACTTTTAACACCGGTCATGCTATACTTTCCACGGCAGCTGTTTGCGGAGATATGATTTGTTTTGAAAGTTATAATATTCTATACGGATTAAATTTGAACGGTCACCAGCAATGGAAATATACTTTATGCCAGGAACATAAAAATTATGATTGGGATTTTTTTCATTCTTCTCCCCATATCGTTGATGGAGTGGCTTACATAGGCACTGATAAAGGACTTGTTTATGGAATAGACGTTGAAAATGGGCAAGCGGTTTTTAAAGTTCAGATTACTGATTCAGCCTGGTCGGTAAGAACAACACCTGAAGTTTATGAAAATAAAATATTTTTTGCCGGTATGAACGGAGTAGTATATGCATATAATTTACTAACCCAGGAACTGATATGGTCATATGATACCAAAAAAGATATAACCTTTACAGGATGGGATAATCATATACAGAATACTTTAAAGGTTTATAACAATCATCTTTATTTTGGAGGAAAACATTGTCATGTTTATTCCTTAAATATTGAAGATGGCAGTCTGGATTGGAAGTGGCAATGCGGCAATCAGTGGATAGTCGGGGCTCCGGTGATAAAAGATAGTGTGGTATATACCGGCTCATCCGATCAATATTCAGTCTATGCCTTGGATGCTATTACGGGAGAATTATTATGGCAATCCACCAGATTAGATCATCGAATTTGGAATTTTCCGGTTATAGATGGTGATCATATATATACACCTTCCGGTTCATTCTATGTTCTCAACAAAGCGGATGGTTTAATTGAACACTTTATCGATGTTCCCGGAGAAGTCATGTCTTCTGCAGCTCTAGATGATAGTATATTATATTTTGGCAATACATTAGGTACTGTATATGCAGTGGATCAGTATAAATTCAATAACAAACCTGAAAGTAATACAACAGTTACCTTAGATGATATTGATTTTGGCACAATCACAGATAATAAAATAACCAGTGTAGACACATCTTTTTATATTTATAATTATGGTGACGGAAGCGATATAGTTACTTTATCATTTTCCAGATTCTATCCAAATAACGAACTACCTGATAATGCTATATCTGTTGATCCGGATTATTCCTTTGAATTGTCTCCTAATGATTCTCAAAAGGTTACAATT
>CAZKMO010000176.1:0-6230 GCA_964554015.1 uncultured bacterium | reverse complement strand
CATTGTAGAGCTAATGATAGTTACTTCCTGTCCCGGCTTTACATTCAATTTATTAGCGTACATTTCACTAATAAGAATCTCACCACTTTTACTGGGTATTTTCCCGGATTTTAAGGATTCCTTAAGCTTAAATCGCTGAATTTCAGAACTTTGTTCACTTAACATATCTATTCCCAGACCCACTGCCGGTCCCTGAGCCCTGGTTTCTCCTTGTTTATCCGGTACATCCATAAGTCCGGCAAAACGGATACGATTTACCCAGCTTATATCAGGATAGGAATTCTCCAAATCCTTTATCAGCTCTCCTACACCCAGCAGGGCCAGGTCATTGGGCATTTGTTCCATATTCTCAGCATAAGCCCTGGTTACTATTTTCACATGTCCGGTTAAGAATCTGGCATTATATTTTATAAAATCACCCATAAACCCCTGTATCCAGCAGTTCATGACCACGGTTAACATAACTCCCCCGGTAACAACTATAACCGGGAAAAGACTTCGCTGCTTATCTCGCAATATACCTTTTATTAAGAATTTCAGCATTCTTTACCTCATTAAGTGTTATTGAATTTTACCCCGGATAGCTTCCGTGGGATTCATTTTGGTAATTTTTCGGGTGGGGATATAACTGACAATAGTAACCGATACAAAAATTATTATGATAGTGCTGATTATCAATCCTAAACTGTAGTAGGGGTATATTTCTGAGGCTACGGCCAGACCAAATTCATCCGTATTTTCAGGAAGCGGGAATCCCTTTACCAACTGATAATAAAGAAAAGGAATACCATAAACCGCACCCATGATGGCAGCTAAAACACCATGCATGGCACCCTCCACCGTAAACAATCTTATGACCTGCCCTCTGGTCATTCCCAAGGCAATATCTGTCCCGATCTCCTTCTGCCTTCTGAATACAGAAAAAACCTGGGTATCAAAAATCGCCAGCAGGGCAAGAAGCAGCAAAATAATATTAAATACTCTGCCTCCTATGTTTTTTGATTTTATGATACTATCTAGATCCTGAAACAGAAAATCATATCCCTTAAAATCCCAGCCCTTAATCTGCAAATTTTGGTCTACATTTGGGGCCGTTACCAGTATAGTTGCCTGATCTTGCATTTGGGTCATTGCCTGAAGTCTCTGTAATGGTACCCATATTTGCCCGTTATCAACCATGGGAACTGTGGAATCAAAGATATCCATTATTTCTGCATCCCCGGCATCAAAAGTACCATTTACATCCCTCCAGCGAAGAGTTACAAAATCCCCTTTTTTCATATGAGTGCTGGAGGCCATACGTTTGCCTATAAGGGCGGGAATAACATTCTCTCCGTCTTTCAGGAAATGAGAGGGAATTTTAAGAATATCCTGGGCAGGATCAATTCCTTTTATCATCACACTCTGCATTCTTCCCTCCGGATAGATGGTTCCTTGAGATAAAAGAAGAGGTGTCATTTCACCTTCCTTAATTAATGAAAGGAATTCTTTTGGTACATGTGCATGACTTTCGGTTAGGGTGAATGGATCATAAGGATCGTAGTTTTCCTGCCAGTACTGTCCGCCTCCGACTTGCCAATTAATAGTATCCCGGCGGGCTTGACGGTTCCACCCTTCAATAATACCACTGTACCAGATAATAATTACGTAGGAAAGAGAAAGTACAAACACATTCAACCAGGTTCTGAGTCCTGCCCCTATAAGATTTTTAATGGCTAATTTAAAGGCAATCATAATGTTCCTCTTTCTTTATAAATTAATTCTTCACTTCGTCTTTTGCCACCGATCCGTCAAAAAGGGTAATTTTTCTTCTTAAATACTGGATAACCTTCTCATCATGGGTGGCAAAAATAAAGGTAGTATCCAATTGCTGATTTAAGTCTACCATGGTACGGAGTATATTATGGGAATTATCAGCATCGAGATTGGCAGTAGGCTCATCAGCCAGAACAATCTTTGGTTTTTTTACCACGGCCCGGGCAATTGCCACTCTCTGGCACTCACCCCCAGAAAGCTGGGCTGGTTTGGACTTGGCTTTATCTTTCAGACCCAGCCATTCCAGAGCATCCATTACCGCTTTCCTGCGTTTCTCTTTCTCCATTTTAAGAAGAAGGAGGGGAAATTCCACATTTTCAAATACCGTGTACACCGGAAGCAGGTTATAGGTTTGAAAAATAAAACCAAAATGTTTATTACGCAATTCAGCCGCTTGCTTATGCGTCAGTTTACTGATGGAATAATCCAGGACCACTGCTGAACCTTCTGTAGGTACATCCAGGGAGCCGATAATATTAAGTAAGGTTGTCTTTCCGGATCCGCTTGGTCCTACTAAACCGCTAAATTCTTTTTTCTTAAAGTCTAAATTTATATCCTGAAGAGCTGTAAATTTCCCTTTTCCCACTGGAAATTGTTTCACTAAATTTTTAATAGTAATTATTTTAGAATTTTCCATGGTGTTATCTCTCTTTCTCTTGGTTATAGTAATCTCACCCTGACGGGGTCTTCTCTTCGACCCTGTCAGGGTGTTGAACGCTTAATGGTTAAAAACTACCATAATCTGAAAACCTTTACCGGAAAATAAGGAATTGTCATTAAAGGTATTATATATCTGAAATTTTTTCGGATTCCAATACATCATAAGATAAATACCCCATCGATCATACTGCCGTTGTAATCGTAAGAATCTATACACTTCTTCATTATTCCAATCAAAAAAGATTATTCCAGTCATTGTATCCAGTAATCCCAGAGGATAATTTAGAAAGAAGGCGGAAAAATCATTTCGCTCATCTGAACCTAACATCTCCTTGGAATATTGAAGAAATAAGTGTTCACCCATAACATGCACACCATTTCCCAAAGCAAAGGTATAATCAGCACCCATGGTTAACATTTGCTGGTATTGATAAGGTAATAGTTCCAAATCCCGATAAATCAACACACTCTCTAACCAAATGCCTATTTCAACATCCCATTTTCCGTCACAACTGTAACGGTATTCATTGAAATTATGAAGATCGAAATAATCCCTGATATATTCCGAAGAAGGTATATCTACATCTGATTCCTTAAAAAACAAGGGTAGCATTTCCAATCCCTTATTGATATCAACTTTACGCTGATGATAGGAAAAGCCCACCTCGCCCAGAGGAACCGGACTTTGTAACCTGCCTCCTATTTCCGGATCAGAATTGGTGGAAGGAAGTACCTCCCATCCCTTCCTGCTGTTATTCCCCAGTAACATCCAGAACCAAATATTGGTATTATTCAGAAAATAGTAGCGCAGAAGCAGCCCGTATACTCCCTCGGTAATTTGCAGGGGATCCCGGGGATCAAGCCGGTCAAACCACATGAGTGATCTTAACATGGCCGCAGGTCCAAAATTAATTTTCTGCAAGCCTAATCTGGCCTCAAATTGAGTAGCAGAATATCTGAGCCAAACCCGATAAAACTTAGATCTGGTCTGTTCAGATAAAGCCCCTTTATCATTACATTGAGCAGTTGCATATAAATTTAAAGAACAGTTCAGATCAAACATACCGGTTCGGGAAATCGAATGCTGCAGAAGCATAGATGGAATATATCGGATTCCTGCCTGGGGTTGATCAATTTTTTCCATATTCAGTGTATTCCATAAAGAAGCCTGTCCTTCCAAGGTCAAGGTCTGGGCATCTATATTCTGCAGTATATAGAAAATCAATAAGGCACTGATAATATGAGAGATTGTTTTATGCATAATTACAGATCACTTTTGTTTTAAACCAATTATGTAAGTAACAATTTAATAATTACTAAAATTGTTTACAAGTGAAAATAATTTTTTTTGCTGAATTGGAAAAAACATAGATTCAAGTATGCTATTCGAAAAAATAAAAATTTAGGCAAAGCAAAGCTTTTTGTTTCATTTCTAACCCAAGTACAACTTGAATCGGAGAAGAGAATATTAAAATTTAATTGGCCACAGATTCACACAGATTAACACTGATTTAGTAAATAATTTTTCTATGTTCACATTTTACAATACTGAAACTTATAGTACCTATTATCATAATATTATTTCTGTGTTTCATCTGTGCCAATCCGTGGTAATTTTTTATTATATAATCAATAATCTAGTGTAAAGAAATATATAATAAATTAAAAAATTAAAATTAAATCTCTGTGACTTTATATCTTGGTGTGAGATATAATAAATCTGTATTGTTTAAATTAATTTATTTTAATACCGCAGCCGAAACATAGCCTACCGTATACTGACCCGGACTTATATCTCCGGTTACATCCCCGGAATTGGTCTGATGTAAAATTTTAATATCTGTGGCACCTAATTTTTTTGCAAGTTCCAATAATAATACAATTGGTACTTTTCCACAAATAGAGCATTCTGGATCAGAGAGGATTTTTTTTATTTTCTGAATATCAAAAGTTTTAAGTGCTGCCACAACTTTTTTATCTCTCTCTTTTACTTGCTCATAGTTATTGATATGATGAAAATCACTGCTGGCTATTATTAAACAGTTTTTATCTCCTATCAACTCATATAAACTATTAACAATTTCTTTGGTGTCAAATAAATTAATTAAACTAATCATAAGGGGTAGTAAGTTGAATTCTTTTAAGATGTACTGTAAAAAAGGAAGCTGAATTTCTAAAGAATGTTCGTTATCATCAGCTAAAAATTGTAAATCAATTTTACGGGAAAGAGTTTGCAATAATTTCTGATCAACTGGTACTATTCCCAGAGGTGTTTCATAATAATCAGCCGCAGTGGTAAGATATGATCCCAAGGCCATTCTATGCAGGGGTGACATAATCAATACCTGATCAAATTTTTTATTCTTTAATAAACTGTAACCATAGGTAGCAGTTTGCCCGGAAAAGGGATATCCAGCATGAGGACAAATCAGACCAACTATTTTTTGTTTTATTGATGGTAACTCTACATTACTGAAATATTCTTTAAGCGTACTATTTAATTTTTCCCTGGTTCCAGGATACCAGGTGCCGGCTATAACTGATTTTCTAATTTTACTCATAGTACCCCCTATTTGTTATGTATTTCGATGATATCTCCATCATTCAATACATATTCTCTGTCCACCCTCTGTCCATCATATTTTTCTCTCCCCCAAATCCGGGCATATTTCATATTTTCTGCTAACTCTTTATGAATAGCTCGGGCAGCATCAATAACATTAGCTCCTTTAAATAGGATATATGGTTTATCAAAATCTTTTCTCTTCCCCGGAGTTTTGGTATATACTCTGATAATATCTAATCGCTTAAATACAATTTCAGTAAATTGTTTGACTCCCTGATCATTAATTAAAGATAAGCAGAAACCAGGTATATCACTGGCAATAATCTTTTTAAATATTTCCAAAGAAAAATCTTCGATATCATATTTTGTCCCTATCAGTAAAGTTGTTTTATAAGCTTCTGCTCCCTGAGGCTTCCTATCTCCCTGTTTTTTCAAGAAAATATTATGTCGGGCTAATAATTCTTTGATTAAAACATAATCGGCTGAGATATCCGCAGTATGTAAATCAAGCAAGATAATAACCAAATCGGTTAATCGTATTATATTATAAATATATTGTTCATCATACTCCAGAGATATGGGGGGAAGATCAACTAACTCAATATTAATATCCTCATACGGCATCATTCCTAACACAGGTTTAAAGGTTGAAAAGGGAAATTTTGCTACTTTCGATTTAGCATTGGTAAAATGATTTAGGAGGGAAGATTTACCAGAGTTTGGCAATCCCACCAAGCAGGCCTGGCCAACTCCTTCTCTGGGTATATTATCTAAACTTACAGACTGCTGGGTTGCGGTTTTTTTTTGGGATAATGAGGAAAACTTGGAAATTTTTTTCTTTAATTCACCTTGCAGATGTTCGGTACCTTTATGCTTGGGCATAAGGGCAAGCATCTCTTTGAGGATTTTAACTTTAGCTTTTGGATCACTTTCTTCCCGTAATCTTTTTTCAGCAGCATAATAATTTGGTGGCAAATTAGCTGGCATAAAAAATTACAATTTAATATTGTTCAGACAATATATATTTTTCTATTTCTTTAATTTTTCTATTAACCACATACAAAACTGTATTATTTCCATAACCTTTAGAATAAAGGTCATAATATACTCCTTCATCACCCCTGGGAGTGCTCATTATAGAATCAAGGTAATTGCCATTACTGTCGACAATTTTTATCCCGTATCTATC
>CAZKMO010000175.1:0-6273 GCA_964554015.1 uncultured bacterium | reverse complement strand
CACAGCAATATTGCCGATCCCCTCTGAGGGGATGTAGGTATAAAGGGTATCTGCGGATTGGACAGCAGCAGACAGAAAAATAAGAAATATCACACCCAGATAAAATATGATTCTTTTTTTCATGTTATCCTGCCTTTCACAAAAAATCATTATTATTTCCGTCCCGCGTACAACTTGGGACAGAAGCACAAATTATATAGGAGTAAAGATTATCATTAGTATGAACCGTTTATAATACTTTTAAAATAACAGTTCGATACTAATTATTCAAGGGGAAAAAAGGAGACTGGAGAAGGGAGAAGAAATTTTTTAAAATCCCAAATCACAAGCACCAAATAACAAATAATATCCAAATCACAAATCCCAATAACCAAACACAGGATATTAGGAATGCTGGAATAATGGAATAATGAGTTTTTACAAATGATAATTTCATTTATTATCCCAACCTTCCACCATTCCAATATTCCATCATTCCATTTGTTATTTGTAAATTGGTAATTGGGATTTATTTGTTATTTGGAATTTGAGTATTGTAATTTTTTATTTTATTTTATTTTATCTTTTATCTTTCTCCCCTTATACCCTATACCTTATACCCTATACCTTATACCCTATACCTTATACCCTATACCCTATACCTTATACCCTATTACCCAATTACTCTATTACCACCTCACTGCTTCTCAAACATCACTCCCCTGGTTCTGCCGTTGGATACTTCCAGGGCTGTGACCTCGCCTGCCTCATTGCGGATAAAAACCAGCTGATTGAGGGGGAAGGTGGCGGTGAAGTTGTCCAATTTACCCGGAGTGAGGGTGAAATCATTCATACGCCTGTTCTTTAAAACCAGACTGCTGTCCCGGACAGATAAATGATAAAAGGTCTCGATTTCCGTACTGAGATATTGACCGGAATATTGGGAAAGCTCCTCCGAAGTTGGCTTCCAGGGCTTCTCTTTCAGGCGCTTGCCCAGGTGATCTCCATTCTGATGCAGGGTCAGGGATTCCACCTGGTTCTCCTGATTGCGGTGAAAGGTGACACTGGCTTCCACTACCAGAAGCTTAAAGGTGGAATCCGAGGTGGGGACAATTTCCACTTTGGGCTGGTTGGTGGCCTGGATGTAGAATGTATCCTCTTCCCGGGTAAAGTTCAGGATAAAACCGGGCATTATTTCCAGTTCATAGCGCCCGGCCAGCTCATCGAATTTTTCCGGATCATAATCGGCAGGATTAAATTCAACCGCTTCTTCCTTTTCTTCCTTTTTCTCCTTTTCCGGCTTCAGGGATTCTTTAAAAAAGGTATCGGTAATTTTATCTGCCATATTACCCGGAAAGGCGGCATTATTGCTCTGGGTGATGACCCCGGCTTCTATCTCCGGAAAATAGGTCAGCTGGGAACGGTGGGCAATATCCGCACCCCCGTGCTGGATTCTTTTCAGCCCTTGATACTGATCGATAAACAAACCCAGACCATAATTGGTGGTGTCACCCGTGGTCAGCACATAGCGGGTGGTCATCTGCTCTATGATATTTTTGCCCCCCAGCTTTCCGGTGCGCAGATTATCTATCCACCTGGCCAGATCCCCCACAGTAGAGTAAATCCCTCCCGCACCCATGGCACCCCCTAAATCCCTTCCTTCCTGATACCCGCTCTCCTTGTCCGGCACATACCCCTGGGAACTGCGGGCAATGATCTGCCGCGGATTAGCCCGGATTACGGTATGGGTCATTTTCAAAGGCATAAACACATTTTCCTTCATCCACTCCGGAAAAGACTGTTCCGTCACCTTTTCCACCACTCTGGAAAGAAGGCAAAAGCCGGTATTATTGTAATTCCACTCTGCCCCGGGATCGTTCTGCAGGGCCGGCTGATTCTGAACGACTGCTATAATTTCATCCCGGTTAATATAGTCACCCTCAGCCAGGCTGCGTCCGTCCAGGGCCAAAAGATTGAGAAACTCCCGGTAACCGCTGGTGTGGGTCAGCAGGTTTCTCAGGGTAACTGTTTGGCTGAAATCCGGCAGTTCGGGAATATAGGTGCGCACATCGTCATCCAGGGAAAGCTTGCCCTGTTGGGCCAGTAGACACACAGCAAAGGCAGTGAACTGCTTGGAGGAGGAACCGATATTATTAAGGGTTTGGGTGGTAAAAGGAATGTCATAGGTGAGGTTGGCTCGGCCATAGGCTTTAGAAAATATAATTTTACCCTTTTTAACCACTGCTACCGCTGCTCCCGGCTTTTCCGTATCCAGGAAAGCACCCATAAGCTGATCCACCCTCTTTTCAGAATCCTGGGCAACCGGTTCCATTCCTTTAAGCAAAATGGTATAGTGGCCGGATTCTTTTGCAAAAGGCTTGACCTCTATACGGTACATTCCCCCGGCATCAGATTCAAACTGAAAAAGCTCAGGTCCCAGAGCCGGACCGTCAATAGTAGCTAAAATCTTTCCTCCCGGATCTTTAATAGTAATCACCACATCCACACTGATCTGATTGACTTCACCGTACACGAACTGATCAGGCTTTAGTTCCAGGGTGTAGGCATGCGTTTCCCCTGTGGCCAGGGAATCCTTCAGTATTTTACTTACTGCAATTGGTGTTTCCGGTACTGCCGTTTCCTCCTGGGCCAGAATACTGAAAGCAATTAGTAAGAGAAAGGCCAGCAAGCAGCTAATAAAATTGATTATCCTTTTTTCATTGGTTTTCATAATTCCTCCCCTGATTAAAATTTAATTTAAAAGTAAATGTTCATTTTATAATGTCGTTAGGTGATTTATATCATTTCCCCAGTATACGGGATTTATTTCAGAAAAGTTTAATTTTTTAGAGAAAAGGATGCCGGATGCTTTGAACTCACCCCCTGTTATCCCCCTCTCTTTGAAAAGAGAGGGGGATTGGGGATAAGTTTAATTTATTTGTAATTTGGAATTTGACTCGAGTTCAGAGGAGCGAAGCGACGCTGGACTTGAGGCAAAACAAAGCCAAGCTTTTTTATTTTATTTCCGTCCCCTGTACAACTGGGGACGGAGGTGTACAGGTTCAAACATACATTGCTTCCGGGCGTTCCCAAACAGCATATTTTTTAACGCAGATTTCCAGATACCGGATCACCTACCATCCCTTCCATTATTCCGCTGTTCCATTATTTCATTTATTATATGATTATAGTTATTTTATATTTTGTCTTTTTTCTTCGTTTTATCTTTTATCTTTTTTCTTTTGTCTTTTGGATTTTATCTTTTCCCCCTATTTCCCATATCACCTTATTACCCAATTACCTATTTACTCAATAAACTTATACCCTACAACTTATCCTTCCGATGCCGATTAAACAGCATATAAGCACCCATACGCCTGAGGACCGGTAAAAAACTGATTACCTTCCGGAACCAGGATCCGGCAAAAAGAAACTCCAGAGCAGCCATGAATGTTCTGACTATCATCTGATTATAGGGAAACCACCAGAATTTCTGCATATGATTCTGAGGATCATAATTAATGTATTTAATATTAACCATCTCGTCCAGCCCTTTTTCCCCGTGTACCCAGCCAATGGCACTCTGTTTTATACCGGTCCAGCCGGCTTCAGCCATACCAAAAGAGACGATAACATCATTGATCATAACCGTACCTGCCTGCAGGGCACTGGCTAGGCGCATGCCTTTCCTCTTATTCTGGGTCCAGACCGAAGAAGCCAGCCCGTATTTGGTACGGTTGGCTAATTCAACTGCTTCCTGCTCACTGGAAACCGGTGTAACATACACCAGAGGGCCGAAGAGTTCTTCTGTATCTTCCTGATAATCAGAGGCAGTGCGGAGAATAACCGTGGGCTGAAAAAAATATCCCTCCTGTTGATTCAAAGGTTGACCGCCGCATAAAATTCTATCTCCTGACTTCTGACTCTGTTTGACAATGCTTATCATTTTATCCAGCTGCTCCGGAGAAGCCAGGGGGCCCATATCCGTATCATCAGCTTCACTGTTTCCCAGGTGAAGTTTTTCGATTTTTTCAACCAATTTTTCTAAAAAGGAATCTAAAACATCATGATGAACAAATACTCTCTCAATGGCATTACAGTTCTGACCGCAGTTGGAAAAGCTTCCCCAGAGAATGCCGCTGGTAGCATAATCGATATCAGCATCACTACAGACAATGGCCGGATCACTGCCTCCCATTTCCAGCACACATTTCTTTAAATGCTGAGCAGCCAGGCTATAGATTATTCTCCCTACCCGGGTGCTTCCGGTAAAAAATATTTTCTCAACCGGGGACTCGATCAGGGCTTTACCCTGATCAGCCCCTCCCTGAATTATCTGAAAAATATCCGCTGGCACTCCCTTATCTATAAAAAGTTTCCGCATTTTTTCGGCTAAAATGGGGGTCAGCTCGGAAGGTTTAAATATAACCGCATTTCCGGACAATAGAGCAGGTATGATACTTCCCAGGGGAATGAGCATGGGCCAGTTCCAGGGAGAGATAACCCCCAGTACACCCAGAGGTTCAAAATGCAGCCAGCTCCCCCGCCACATAAATAAAAGATGATGAAGCGGCACCCGCCGATTTCCTAAAAAATTATGCGCCTGCTTTACATAGTACCTCATAATATCAATACAGGCATGTACCTCCAGCCCCAGAGATTCAGTTAAGGGTTTGCCCATTTCCTTGGACATTAAGCGGGCAAATTCCTCTTTCCGACGGAGCAGCTCCTGCTGTACCTTCCTGATAATCTCAGTACGTTCAGTCAACCCCCTTTTCTTCCAGTAAGGATAGGCAGCCTGTGCCTGCCGGACCAGATCAGGTACTTGTTGCGGAGGAGTTATTTCCACTTTACCTACCTCTTCCCCTGTGGAAGGATTAAGAGAAATAAGTTTGTTGCTATTCACCGAGGGCTCCTTATTAATAAGGTTAAGTTTTTTTATATTGGAAAATAAAAGATAGAATCATTACCCTTGTCACTTTTTTAGAGGATGATATGGTAGATTTATAAGCCACCCTTTAAACTTTTTCAGGGGATAGAGGATAAAGCCGTCAATTATCAGGGAAGGTCTGACCAGCGGGGCCAGCAGAAAAAGCTTGATCATCATATCCCAGATAAGGCGTTTATGAGTAGGAGGACAGCCTTTAATGCGTATAATCCGTTTGGCTTCAATTCCCCGGGAGACCGGAAAATCGCCCAGAACCTCTATCTGCTTTATAGAATGCCAATTATAAATCCTCTTATTTGATTAATGGTAAATTTTTGATTTAAAGTTTCCAGAAAAATAATTATAAATTCAAAAAGAAGCAACAGTTTTTCTGTACCCCAGGGAGTCAAACGAAATATGAATGAAATAAGAAACGCCACAGATATACACAGATTTAACACAGAAAAAAATCCAATATTTCCGTGAAGATCCGTGTAAATCAGTGGTTAAATTATAAATGACTTTTATGTAGGGAAAAAACATTATTTTTATACCTCCGACTCAAGTTGTACTTGGGACGGAGGTGAATTGAAGTTTGGGAATCAGGTGAATATACACCCTCTCTTTTATCTCTCCCTCAAGGGAGAGAACCACCCCCCTTCCATCATTCCACTTTTCCATTTGTTTGTAATTTGTAATTTTAGTATTGAAATTTATTTGTAATTTGTAATTTGAATATTATGATTTTTTCTTTTTTCTTAATAGACATTCCCGCAATCTTTAAGCGGGAATCCAGGATGGTAGTTGTAGGGTGGATACTAATCATTTCAGGGCTATTCATTTAGATTTTTAAAAGTATGAAATTTTTCTCTATTTAGAGCTTTTCTGACGCAATCATTAATAATCTTCAATTAGGTTTGAAAGGTTACTTTTTTTTGAAAAAAAGTAACCAAAAAAACATCCGGTAAGCTGGAAATCTGCTAAAATATACTGCTTATTCACTGAAGCAATGTAAACTCACCTGTGGAATTAAAAAGTTATTAGTATTATATATTTAAAAATAATACTGTTTAAAAAATTTTTATTTTAAATGACGGATTCCACAGGTTCAAACATACATTGCTTCCGGGCGTTCCCAAACAGAGTATTTTTTAACGCAGATTTCCAGATGCCGGATTACCACTCCCCCCTTCCATTATTCCACTATTCCATTATTCAATTTGTGTTTTGTATTTTGTCTTAATTTTATCTTTTTTCTTTTATCTTTTGTATTTTGTCTTATTCTATATCCCCTATTACCTAATTATTCAATTACCAAAAATACTTATACCCTATACCTTATACCCTATACCTTATACCCTATACCT
>CAZKMO010000174.1:0-6444 GCA_964554015.1 uncultured bacterium | reverse complement strand
TTTTCATACTATTTCTCCTTACCAATTGAAATTGATATTAATTTATACTATATTACATTTTATGCAAAAAATCAATATTTGTTTCCTTAATTTATTGAAAAAGGATAATAATGAATATTGAACAAACTATAGATTTTCTTAAAAATTCTTCCCAATTCAGAAAAAATGTATCATTTTGGAAAGAATTATCCCCCCAAAAAGCTTCCTATTCTCCTTTTCCTCCCTCACTTGATCAAACATTAGGTAAGACCTTAAAAGCACGAGGGATAAAAAAACTATACAGCCATCAGGCAGTAGCCTTGGAAAAGGCATTTCAAGGGAAAAACTATGTGGTAGTTACTCCTACTGCTTCCGGAAAAACGTTATGCTACAACCTTCCGGTTATTCAATCCATTATGAAAAATCCCCAAAATCGCGCCTTATATTTATTTCCCACCAAAGCCTTATCTCAGGATCAGGTTTCAGAATTGCATGATTTAATCACTCATTTGGGAATGGACATCAAAACCTTTACTTTTGATGGAGATACACCGGTATCGGCCCGGAAAGCAATTCGAAGGGTAGGGCATATTGTGGTGACAAATCCTGATATGCTACACCAGGGAATTATGCCACATCATACCAAATGGGTAAATTTATTTGATAATCTAAAGTATGTAGTAATTGATGAGGTTCATTCTTATCGGGGGGTTTTTGGCAGTCATCTGGCAAATATTATACGCAGATTGAAACGAATCTGTGCTTTTTATAATTCCAGACCGCAGTTTATTGGTTGCTCGGCAACCATAGCTAATCCCAAACAGCTTTTTGAAAACCTTATAGAAGAAAAAGTTGAGCTCATAGACAACAATGGTGCACCTCGGGGAGAAAAGCATTTTATATTATACAATCCTCCGATAATTAATAAGGAACTAGGTATTAGAAAATCTTCCATTAAGGAAGTGAAAAATATTGCCAAACAATTTCTGGCTGCCGGAGTACAGACAATTGTGTTTGCCAGAAGCCGATTGCGGGTAGAAGTACTTTTAACTTATTTAAGAGATACGATGAAATCTTTAAAAAAGTCTCCTTCCTTGATACGTGGTTACAGAGGAGGATATCTCCCCAATCAGCGTCGTAAAATTGAACAGGGGCTGCGAAACGGTGAAATCCAGGCGGTGGTTTCCACCAATGCTCTGGAATTGGGTATTGATATAGGACAGCTCTCAGCTGCCTTAATGGCCGGATATCCGGGAACTATTGCTTCTACCTGGCAACAGGCGGGAAGAGCAGGGAGAAGTACATCCGTATCCTGTGCAGTATTGGTGGCGACAAGTGCCCCACTTGATCAATATATTATGAATCATCCGGAATATTTCTTTGCTAAATCGCCTGAAATGGGGATAATTGACCCTAATAATTTAATCATTCTTATTTCCCATTTGAAGTGTGCAGCCTT
The DNA here is from genome assembly GCA_964554015.1 of uncultured bacterium. Classification (GTDB taxonomy): domain Bacteria; phylum Zhuqueibacterota; class QNDG01; order QNDG01; family CAYUAG01; genus CAYUAG01. Next base: position 5,006 of record CAZKMO010000174.1, on the reverse strand, counting down.
TGAACTTCCCTTTAAGGAAGGTGAACAGTTTGGTATTGATGCCACTGATGAATTACTTAAATATCTGGAAGAACATAGTGTATTACATAAGTCCGCAGGACAATATCATTGGACTAGTGAAACCTATCCGGCTGAAGAGATAAGTCTGAGAAGCGCTGCCCCGGACAATGTGGTAATAGTTGATACTTCAGAGGGACAAAGAGTAATAGGTGAAGTTGACCTTTTTAGTGCTCCGGTTCTGGTGCATGATGAAGCTATCTATATACATGAGAGTGTTCAGTATCATGTTGATAGACTGGATTGGGAGCGGCGTAAAGCTTATGTAAAGAAAGTAAATGTAAATTATTATACGGATGCGCAAACTAAAACTAATATAAGAGTCATTGACGAGTTTGAGTCTGAATTAGTCTCTGGAGGTAAAAAATCTCATGGTGAAGTAAGTGTTACTACTATTGCTACTTTATATAAAAAAATTAAATTTAATACTCATGAAAATGTTGGTTCCGGTAAAATACATCTTCCTGAAATGTCAATGCATACAACCTCTTATTGGTGGGAGTTGGGGCATGATATCATAGACAAACTCAATCTTTCCGATACAAATTTAACCCATGGTTTGACAGCTTTAGCAAATGTACTTGAGAATGTTGCTCCCATTTGGGTAATGACAGATCCTAAGGATCTGAGAACTATTCCTATGCTGCGAGCTCCTTTCTCTCAACAACCGACCATTTATATTTATGAATGTACTCCTGGCGGAGTAGGATATAGTAAAAAATTATTTAAAATACATCAGAATTTACTGCAAGGTGCCAGGGAACTGATTGAATCCTGCAGCTGCCACATTGGTTGCCCTTCCTGTGTTGGCCCTGTTTTGGAAGTTGGAGAGAAGGGTAAAGAATGTGCATTGAAAATTTTGCAATTTTTTTAATCAGGAAGTAAATATAATATCTTTTTATTACCTAACTACAAAAAGTCTGTATAACCTATATAAAATTTTTCTATTTAAACCAATTTCTTGGCATAGGATTTGCAAAATTCAAAAAAGATAGATTTAATGGTATTTATTATAAATTGATTTATTTTTGAAATCAATTTTATTCATTTTGAAAATAAAAGCAAAAAGGAGTAGATAATTGTCTACGAGAATTCTTTTAGTTGATGATGATGCTGGTATTAGAATGCTTATTTCAAAATTTTTGGAAAGGGAAGGTTTTGAGGTAATAATGGCGGAGGACGGGCTAAAAGGAGTTGATAAAGCCAAAGCTAATCATCCTGATTTAATTATTTTAGATGTTGTTATGCCTCGTATGGATGGTCTTACTGCTGCTCGATTAATAAAATTTTATAAACCATTACAAGATGTTCCTATCATATTTTTAACTGCCAAGGATGCTGATAAGGATATTGAGTTAGCCCAGGCAGTTAATGCGGAAGTGTATATTACTAAACCTTTTGATGTCCATCAGGTAGTTAAAGTGGTTAAAGAAATTCTTAGTAATAAATCAGAGTAATTTCTATATAAATCATGGAGTTATAAATAATTGGAAAATGAAAATAATTATTATTTATTGTTTGAGTTAAACCAGTATACTTTTGCTTTCGATGTGGTAAAAATTAACCGAATTGCCCGAGCTGTTGAAATAACTCCTATCCCCAATTCTCCTGATATTGTTACTGGAGTTATTAATGTTCAGGGGAATATTATGCCTGTTATTGATATTCGGAAAAGATTTGGTTTTCCTGATAAGAAAATAACTGTTAATGACTTTTTAATTATAGGCAAGGTTAAGGAATTATCAATTGCCCTGATTATTGATAATGTTATTGAAATTATTGAATTTTCTGAGGATAAAATTATTGATAAAAAAAATGTACTCCCTGGAATTCCTTATGTGGATGGAATAATAAAACTAGATGGTGATATTATCTACATCAATGATTTAAGTAGGTTGCTTTCTTTAGATGAGGAACAAGAAATCTATACATTATTAAAACAATTGGATACTCAGAAAAATAATATAAAGATTAAAGATAAACCTGGTACTAAGAAAACAATTTCACCAAAGAAAGCTTCCCCTAAAAAAACCATTAAGAAAAAAACTACGGAATCAAGTAACAAGAAAAAAAATAAAAATACTATAAAATCAAACAAGAAGAAATAAGTAATTAATGAGTAAAAGAATTCCAAATTCATTACTTGCCGCATTAAGCGATTATATTAAAGAAAATATGGGATTATACTATCCAAAAGATAGATGGTTGGATATGTTGAAGTCAATTAGAGAGGCTTCCTTAGAGTTTGGTTTTGATGATGTGGAAGCATGTATAGATTGGTTAACATCTGGACCACTTAAAAAGGATCAGATTGAGATATTAGCAAAAAAATTAACTATTGGGGAAACTTATTTTTTGCGTGAACAAAAGACAATGAATGCTTTGGAAAAAAAAATACTTCCCCATTTAATTAAAAGACAGAGAAAAAAAGATAAAGGTTTGAAAATCTGGAGTGCTGGATGTTGTACAGGAGAAGAACCATATACTATTGCCATTTTATTAACCCGTTTAATACCGGATATAGAGAACTGGACAATCAGAATATATGGAACAGATATAAATCCTGAATTTTTACAGAAAGCTTCAGTTGGCATATACCGTTCGTGGTCATTTCGGGGAACACCGTATTGGTTTAAAAATAAATATTTTAATAAAGTTGGTGATAACTTATATGAAATAAAACCATCAATAAAGAAAATGGTTCATTTTTCTTATCTTAATTTAGTAAATGGTGGTTATCCCTCCACAAATAGTAATTTTTTTGATATGGACATTATTTTTTGTCGTAATGTATTAATGTATTTTATGCCCCAATCGGCAAAAGAAATTGGGGAAAAATTTTATCATACTTTACATGAAGATGGATGGTTAATTGTTGGTGCCAGTGAAGCATCGCATATTCTATTTCCCGATTATATATCAGTTACTTTTCCGGGAGCGATATTATACAGAAAAGATAGTAATTTTGGAGTTGATGATAGTGAAATAACTACCTTTATTCCTCATAGGATTAATAAAACATTTAAAGACATTAAAGGTGATACTGATTTCGTTGGAAAAGATGAAATATTATCAAATAATGACAAAGAAAATATTTTAAATAATTTATTAAGAAACAGACCGTTAGAAGAAAACATATCCAGCGAGGAAAAAGAGTATAAAGAAACAAAGGAAGTTATCCCGGAGGTTACACCTTATGAAGAAGCAGTAGAGCTTTATAATCAAGGCAAATATAGTTCTTCCATTGATTTGTTGCAACAGGTTCCTGAAGAGAAAAGAAAGGCGGAAGAACTGATGCTTATTTCTAAGAGTTTTGCCAATCTTGGTGATATTGAAAAAGCTTTACAATGGTGCGAATATTCTTTGCAAATGGAACAATTGGATCCTACCTATTATTATTTTCATGGTATTATTTTACAAGAAAAGGGTAAGTTTGCCGAAGCGAAAGAATCACTAAAACGAGCCATTTATTTGGACCCTGATTTTGTTATATCACATTATATGTTAGGAAATATTAATAGACATGAAGGAAAAATAAAGGAATCAAATAAATATTATGAAAATGTATTGTCTTTATTAGAGCTATATAAAGATGAAGAAATACTACCTGAAAGTGATGGGATTACTGCGGGAAGGCTTAAGGAATTAGTTAATTTTGTGAAGGAAGTTGCATAAAAATTAACAATTTATAATGGATTATTATTTTACTGTTAAATTGTAAAAGGTCTAAAATGAGTGATAATGAGAAAAAGAAAAGTTCAGGGGACAAGAGATTTGGTGATTTATTCGATAAAAGTGATGATGAGATTTTAAGTTATCGGGCTAAATTATTAGCGGTGGAAGAGGAAAAGAAATTAGTTGAAGAAGAAACTATTGAAATTATTGAATTTGTGCTATCCTATGAAAAGTATGGAATCGAGTCTTCCTATATAAAAGAAGTATATGCTATGAAAGATTTTACCACTGTTCCCTGCACTCCGGATTTTGTTAAAGGCATAACCAGTCTTCGAGGAGAGATAATTTCTATAGTAGATATAAAAAAATTTTTCGATTTACCGGATAAGGGATTAACCGATTTAAATAGAGTATTAATAGCTAATAATGGAAAAATGAGAATGGGTATTTTGGCTGATAGAATTTTGGGAGTCAAAATGGTATTAAATAATGATATTAAAACAGATTTAAAATCTATTAAAAATATAAGTAGTAGCTATTTAAAAGGAATAACCTCTGATCATTTAATTATATTAGATATTGATAAAATCTTAACAGATCCGAATTTTATTGTTGATCAAGAAGTAGAATGAGTTTAATGCAATTAGGGAGAATAATATGTTTAAAAGATTGAAATTTCGTCAAAAAATATTATTGATTCCAGGACTAGCAATTTTTGTTTTTCTAATGGTTATATGTTTGCTCTTTTTCTTTAATCAAAAAAATTCAAAATTATTGAATAGAATACTTGTGGGATATTCTCCTGAGAGACAATTTAATAATGAATTGCTTAATGAATTAAATTATTTTAAGACTACTGTTCTAAACGCTAGTTCTCAAAAAGATTTTTCCATATTACAACAGATTGATAGAAGAAAAAAACAATTTTCTGAACTTTTCGAATCTATAAGAGAAAATCCTGTTATGGAACAGGAAAAAATCAATAATCTTAATAATATGATTTTGGAGTATATTATTAAAACCAAAGAAATTACCAGGTATATTCTTGATGATAATAGAAATGCAGTTCTTAATGAAATAAAAGAAAGAGAACAACTATTTCAAAGTATAACTGATCAAATTACAAATAATATTAGTGAATCAAATATGAATATTTCTCACATGTTTCAATTGATGAAGGATAATAATCTGACTATGATGATTACAACTCTAATAGTAATAATCGTATTAGGCATTATTATAAGTACTTTTTCATTTTATATTATTAAATCAGT
>CAZKMO010000173.1:0-6456 GCA_964554015.1 uncultured bacterium | reverse complement strand
TCACAAAAAATAAATAAAGGTCATCATTATAAAAAAAGGTAATATCTATTCCCCTCCCTCGAAGGGAAGGTGATCATTCACCCTCCCCTCCTGCTTCACGGGGGAGGAAAAAACTCTTGGTGATCATATTAACCAATATCTCAATTAGATATTACTTCATCAAATTTGATTGATAACATATTGTCGTAATAACTGCAAATATTGATAAAAAATTATGCAATTAACTTCTCCACCACCGCAGCCACTTTATCCAGCGCTTCCTGCAGTTTGACGGTATCTTTTCCGCCGGCTAGAGCCTGATGTGATTTACCACCCCCGGTGCCACCCACCACTGCAGCCACTTCCTTCACAATATTCCCGGCCTTCAGCCCTTTGTCTTTTATAAGATCATCGGTCACCACACAGATAAAGTTTACTTTGTTTTCAATTATGGCACCCAGCACTCCGATTCCAGAATCGAGGTTGTCCCGCAGTCTGTCAGCAATATTTCTAAGTTCATCGATACTATCCGCATCTATCCGGGAGGAAACCACCTTAATGCCCTGAACCATTACCGGGTTCTGGAGTTTCTCAGCTACTTCGGAAAAGAAAGAACGGCTCTGCATGGCTTTGGCTTTCTTTTCCAGATCCCTTTTATCCCGGATCAGAATTTCTATTCGGGAGCCTAGTTCGCCAACCGGAGCATTAAGCATACGGGAAATTTCCGCCAGCTGCTTTCTTTCTCTGCGCAGCAGCCTGTCCGCCTCTTCTCCGGTTACCGCTTCAATACGGCGAACTCCAGCGGCCACTCCCTCTTCGTGCAGGATGCGGAAATAACCAATCTCTCCGGTTCTGGAAATATGAGTACCGCCGCACAACTCCATAGAAAAATCATCTATTTTCAGGACTCTCACTTCATCCTCATATTTTTCTCCAAAAAGAGCTGTGGCGCCCTGTTTTTTAGCATCTTCCAGGGTGGTAGTAAAATTTTCAACCGGCATGTTTTCCCTGACTGCCTGATTAACTCTTTTCTCTATTTCATCCAGTTCTTCCGGAGTAACGGGATTATAGTGAGTGAAATCAAAACGGAGTCTTCTGGGTTCCACCAGAGAACCGGACTGATTAACATGCTTACCCAGGATTTGTTTTAAAACTTTATGCAATATATGGGTGGCTGTATGATTTCTGGCCGTGGATTTTCTTTCCTGTTTCTCTACTTTGGCTATCACCTTGGGATCGGTTATTTTGTCCCCTTTACTCCATTTCCCCAGGTGAAGAATCATATCTCCCTCTTTCTGAGTATCTGTTATATGTAGGGTAAAATCCTTTCCTACAATTTCCCCTTTATCCCCAACCTGCCCCCCGGATTCCCCATAGAAGGGAGTTTCTGCCAGCAGAACCGCTACACCCTCACCTTCTGATCGTATCTTTCTGACCTCTGTCTTCTGCTCCGTGCTATCATACCCCACAAAAACCGAATGTTTCCCCTTGCTTATCACTTTCCACTCCCCTTTCTCTGTGGTTTTAAAAGTATCCACTTTTCTTGCCCTTTCTCTCTGTTTTTCCAATTGTTTATTAAAACCTTTTAAATCAACATCAAGTTCAGTGTCACGAGCCATTATTTGGGTAAGATCTATAGGAAAACCATAGGTATCATATAAACGAAATGCATCCTTCCCAGAAATTACTGTTTCCCCAGCAGCTTGAGTATCATGTGCTATTTGTTCAAAAATATCAATGCCCCGATCCAATACTTCATTAAAACGTTCTTCTTCTGCTTTAATTATAAGGGTTGTATGCTGAACTCTTTCCTTTATTTCAGGATAAGTGTCACCTAAAACATCCACCACCGAAGAAATTAATTTATAAATAAATGGTTTATGCATTCCCAGGTTTCGACCATATCGAGCAGCTCTACGTAAAATACGACGTAACACATACCCTCTGCCTTCATTGGAAGGAATAACCCCATCAGTGATGGCAAAGGTCAGACTACGGATATGATCAGCTATTACTCTGAAACTGGTAATATTATTTTTTTCCTTCCAGGAAGTCCCGGTTATTTCAGAGATATGGTTAAAAATGGGAATAAACAGATCAGTCTGATAATTTGAATTCTTGTTCTGCAGAACAGCCACGATTCTCTCAAATCCCAATCCAGTATCTACATGTTTAGCTGGAAGAGTAGTGAGTTTGCCCTTATCATCCCGGTTATATTGAATAAATACCAGATTCCAGAGTTCAATGAACCGGGAGCAGTCTCCGTTCACCTTACAGGTATGGTCAGAATCACCTTTTTTTTCACAGCATTCCTTGCCCAAATCAATATGAATCTCGGAACAGGGACCACAGGGGCCAATTTCACCCATCTCCCAGAAATTTTCTTTCTCATCAAAGCGAAGAACATGGGAGGTTTTTATATCAGTAACTTGCTGCCAGAGAGCTTCCGCCTCATCATCCTCCTGAAAGACTGTTGCCCACAGTTTATTTTTGGGAATTTTCCAGACCTTGGTTAAAAGCTCCCAGGCCCAGGCAATGGCTTCTTTTTTATAATAATCACCAAAAGACCAGTTGCCCAACATTTCGAAAAAAGTATGGTGCTTGCCGTCCTTTCCCACCTCATCCAGATCATTATGTTTACCGCTGACCCGGATACATTTCTGGGAATCTACAGCCCGGGTATAGGATCTGGTACCTGTACCCAGAAACACATCCTTAAACTGATTCATACCTGCATTGGTAAAGAGTAAAGTGGGATCATTCTGGGGCACCACCGGAGCACTGCGCACTTTGGTATGCCCTCTTTCTTCAAAAAAATCCAAAAATGAATTCCGTATTTCAGATGATTTCATTAAAATTATCGTCCCTTTTCTTTTTAATGTTTAAAAACACTCAAGGTGTAGCGCTTTGCTTGTAGAAGTAAGAAAATGGAAAAGGAAGAAGGGAAAATAATAATTCCCAATTTTGTCATCCTGAGGAACAAAGTGATGAAGGATCTCACGCTACTTAGGATTCAGTTAAGAAGCAAACTGAACTGAAAATGAATGAAATTTTTTTATAGCATCGTACTTTTCCAGTAAAAAATCGTCATACCTTTTCATTGAAAGGCATGAAATTCTTCGCTCGTGTTACTCGCTCAGAATGACATGTTGGAATAACTGGTTTGAAAAACTGTAAACCTATTTCATGACAAGACCCAAGATCCATTTTCCCTTTTCCTTATTCCATTTTCCTTACTTTTTTCTTTATCTTTTATATTTTGTCTTTTTTCTTTTACCTTTTGTATTTTGCCTTTCTCTTACACCCTCTCTATCATCTCTCCCTCAAGGGAGAGAAAGAAAAAGACAATGGAAGATTGAAATGATGTAATAATGTAATAATGGAATAATGGGTTAAAAATTTTATACTATTCCAATATTACAGCATTCCATTATTCCAAGCTTTAATAAATGCATTTCTCAGCTTCAACCTTAACCTCAACCTGTTTTATCTTTTGTCTTTTTTCTTTTGTATTTTGTCTTATTCTGACTTCTGACCTCTGGCCTCTGTCTTCCCTTCCTCCTCATTAACCACCTCCCAAATCAATTCCCATCCAAAACCCCGTCTGTGTAAAAAATCAGTTACCTTTTTTTTAATACTGGGATGGGAAAGATCTGCCTTGCCCAGTTTTTTATGAAGCAGCTGAGTTGCAACTTCATTTTCACTTTCTTCTCCGTAATTATCATCAACTATCTGTTGAGCTTTTTCTTCCAGGAATCCCTTTTCTTTTAACTCCCTGAGCAGAAAACGCTTACTCACCTTCTTCTTCACCATCCGAGTGCGCACAAAAGCCGCGCCAAACTTCTCATCATCCAGCAATCCTACCCGGATAAAATCCTCAATCACTTCATCGATAATTTCCCCTGGAATTTCTTTTTCCCTTAATTTATCCCTGATCTCTTTTATGCTTCGGGCCCGATAGTTCAAAAGGTTGAGAACTTTCTGTTTAACTTTCTTTTTATTTTCATCATAAAGAATCTTATTGATCTGAGATTCGGTTAACTTCTCCCCTTCATTGAGTTTATATTCCAGAGCTACCTCTTTATCAAGCCCGAAGGCAAAATCACCGTCTAGAAAGATATTCACTCTGCTCTTGTTTTTCTGTGATTTTATATCCGTGATCTGACGAATAGTTTCTTTCATTTACATATATCTTTAAAAAGATGGAAAATGGAATAAGGAAAAGGGAAAATGAAGAAGGGAGAAGGGAATATGGACAACGCAGATTTCCCCTTCTCAACAATTTTTCCCTGTTCCTTGTTTTATCTTTTTTCTTTTGTCTTTTATGTTTCCTGCTTATCTTCCGAATTTTCTTTTTCCTCAGCTTTCTCAGATTTCTTAGATCCGGAAGAAGTCTCAAACCCCAGACTTTCTCTCACTTTCTTTACGATCTTGTCAAATATATCCTTATTCTCCGGTGCTTCCAGAAACTGCTTGACACTTTCCCGGCCCTGCCCTAATCTTTCATCTTCAAAAGAATACCAGGTTCCGCTTTTTTCAATAATCTCCTTCTGAACTCCCAAATCAATCAGATCACCGGTATAGGATATTCCGGTTCCGTACATAATATCAAATTCTGCAATTTTGAAGGGAGGAGCTATTTTGTTCTTAACCACCTTAACCTTGGTTCTGTTTCCGGTTATATCTTTTCCGTCTTTTATTGCACCAATTCTTCTTATATCCAACCGTATCGTACTGTAAAATTTTAATGCTCTCCCCCCGGGCGTAGTTTCCGGATTACCAAACATGACCCCGATCTTCTGCCGAATTTGATTGATAAAAATCACACAGGTCTTGGATTTACTGATGGTACCGGTAAGTTTTCGTAAGGCCTGAGACATCAGACGGGCCTGCACTCCCATTTGAGCATCCCCCATCTCTCCCTCGATTTCGGCTCTGGGTACCAAGGCAGCCACTGAATCTATAACAATAATATCAATTGCTCCGCTTCTTACCAGGGTTTCTGCTATCTCCAAAGCCTGCTCTCCAGTATCAGGTTGAGAAATCAACAGATCATCGGTGTTTACACCCAGTACCTTGGCATATTTTGCATCCAGGGCATGTTCGGCATCAATAAAAGCAGCTATTCCCCCCAATTTCTGAGCCTCGGCAATTATATGCAGAGCCAGGGTGGTTTTCCCGGATGATTCCGGTCCGAAAATTTCGGTCACCCGGCCCCGGGGAACTCCTCCCACCCCCAAGGCAAAATCAAGTGAAAGTGATCCAGTGGAAATGGAAGGTACATCCATCACTCCTTCCTTTTTGCCCAGCCGCATCACCGAACCCTTCCCGAATTGACGGTCGATCTGACTTATGGCCAGTTCTAATGCTTTTCTACGCTCATTCTGATCATCTTTATTCATTCCTTATCCTTCCAATTTTATGGTATGTAAAGGGGTATACTGTGCCCCTTCTGGTCTTAACTCACTTTTCATTACTACTATTTCATCCGCCTGAAATGAACCTCCTTGAAAGTCAGCAGTCTTCACCGTACTGAGAGTAGAGTCAATGCCTTTTGCTGATTTAACCCGGCCCAGGGTCAGATGGGCGGAAAATTTACGTTTCTCCGGTTTAAATCCCAAGGAAGTACAGGATCTGTCGATTTTCTCAGCCAGGGAGATCAGTATTTCTTTCCCTTCTTCCACTCCCACCCAAAGCACTCTCGGCCTTCCAGGATGAGGGAACACCCCGGTTCCAGCCAGCGAAATAGTAAACGGCTTTTGAGATCCAACCGTTTCCTGTACTGACTCTGCCATAGATGCAATTCTGTCTTCCTCCACATCACCCAAAAATTTCAGGGTCAGATGCATACTCTCAGTACGAACCCATTTTATAAATCCTTTGCCTTTTTTAAAATTCCTTTGAAAATCTGAAATTCTCTCCTTGATTTCTTCCGGAACAGATATGGCAATAAAGGTTCGAATCATAACACCCTCATTATCCTTCTATTATTATAAAATATCCTCTCCATAAAATCAAGACTCTTCTTAAAGATTATATATATAATTTTAATTCCGGGCCTCAGCCTTGCCTGACAAAACTCTTCTGAGTAGATCAAGCCCATATACTGCTGTTCTTTCTTTATTCCATATTCGATCCCGGAAAAAACGATGTTTCTCGGTTAGGGTACGATCTTTAAAAGAACACCCCAGAAATACCAGACCCACCGGCTTTTCCCTGCTGCCTCCCCCGGGACCCGCAATTCCGGTAGCAGAAAGGCCAATATCGGTTCTGCTGACTCTCCTAACCCCGGTTGCCATCTCGGCAGCAGTCTCTGAACTTACAGCACCGTATTTTTTGAGGGTTTTTTCCGCTACTCCCAGAAGTTCCATCTTGGCTGTATTGGAATAGGTAATAAAACCTCTTTTAAAATAGGCAGAACTACCCGGAATATTGGTCAGTTTATGGGAAATAAGTCCGCCGGTACAGGACTCGGCC
>CAZKMO010000172.1:0-6488 GCA_964554015.1 uncultured bacterium | reverse complement strand
AAGGTATAGGGTATAAGGTTTTGATTCTGGATTTTGAATTGAGAATTGTGCTTAAAACTCAGTTTAGAGCCCCTTTAGGGGATTATATCTATAGAATCTTGAGTATGTTATATTTCTCTCCCTTGAGGGAGAGATAAAAGAGAGGGTGTTTTAAAGAGGATTAAATAACAAATACCAAAATCCAAATATCAAATAAATTTCAAATATCAAATTCAAAATTACAAACAGGAAACCAACTGTAGATTTGGACATTGTGTTTTATTCATGATTTGGGATTTGTGTTTTGGAAATTAAAGGTGAAGGTTAAGGCATAGGTTAAAAATTGTTAATTATGTATATTATAGATTGAGGAATGAATAGTCAACAAGCAAAATACATTAAAAGGTTGTAAATAATGAGCAGTGCCTTAATGGGAGTTGTCGACTCAGGAGTGGGGGGATTAAGTATATATGAGGAAATAGTACGGCTGCTTCCGCAGGGGAATCTGCTCTATCTAGCAGATCAGACTCATGTCCCTTATGGCCCCCGTTCTCTGGAACAGATACGTGAATTCTCAGTTAAAATCACCAGGTTTTTAGTGAAGCAGGGAATTAAAATCATAGTGATTGCCTGTAATACCATGTCTGCTGCTTCTTTGTATTATTTACGAAAACAATTTCCTGATATTTTTTTTGTGGGAATGGAACCGGCCCTTAAGCCTTCTATAGAAAAAACCCGTTCCGGCAGCATCGGTGTGATAGCAACTCAGGCAACCTTTCAGGGTAAACCCTATGAAAATTTGATAAAAAAATATGCTCATAATGTTGAGGTAATACATCAACCCTGTCCCGGTTTGGTGGAACAGGTTGAGGCTGGGAAAGTGAATACACCCGAAATTCGGTTTCTACTTCAACAGTATTTACAACCTATGATAGAGAAAAAAATTGATCAGCTGGTCTTAGGATGTACCCATTATCTTTTTTTAAAACCGGTAATTAAGGAGATAGTGGGAGATAAAATATCCCTTATTGATCCTGCCCTTCCTGTTGCCAGACAGGCTGTTTCTGTATTGAATCAGTATAGGAATGAAAAAGGACTCACTGGGTCAGCTGAGGGAGATAAGCATCTTTTTTTTACCAGCGGTAATAGGGAAACCTTTACTGGTCAGATTATCCGTTATCTACCCCTGATGAAAGATAAGCATTTTCAGGTTAGAGGCTTTGAATGGGAAGGAGGATCGATTATTGATAAGTAGGGTGGGTTGAAGGAAGTGAAACCTAAAAAACATCTAAACCTTATATCCCAATTCATACAATAAATCTCCTGCCCCAGGGATCTGCCAGAATTCTTGCATTCTTTTTTTATGTTCTGCTTTTTTCCATCGTTCAATAGATCTGGCATGCAGATCCTGAATAGGTTGGCCCCAGTGTTTGCTTTTTTTTAAAGAAGTTTTTTCTTTCCAGGAATTCGTAGTTGGTATAAACTCCTCTTCCAGAAATTTGCTTAGTTTTTTAACTTCTCTGTCAAAATTAAAGATCAAATCTTCATATTTCAGGGTAAATACCTGAGGATGATCTTGGTATTGTAATCCGGCTTTTACATCATTTATCCACCGTTTCACCGTAACCCAGTACTCATCCGGTTTATGCAGGGGATGTTTGGAAGTTACCACATCCCGTCCATCCCGAATCAAATGAATAAGTTTCACCTTTCCCTGGAAAAAATGTAAGATATTTCCAAAATAACGTATATTCCGGGGTGTTTTTTCACACCAGCGGGTAGATTGGGGTGATATTTTATGCAGTAACAGTTCCCGGTACAGCCTGTCTATTCTGGGGGGAATACTGGGTTCTTTTTCAGTCCATTTGGCAAAGGCATAGGTTTGCCGTTGTATGGAATGTATATGGGGATAGGCATCTAATATGGCTAGAAGAAGAGTGGTGCCGGATCTGGGACTGGCTCCGATAATAATTGGAATTTCAGTGAAATGCTTTTTTTCCACAATTTTGCCAAATTTGGTTATCAAAGGATTAATAGTGTAATCTCTTAAGCGGTCAATTGTCATTTGAAATTTTTTCATACAACTGTCCTTTTAATCTGTTTATGAATGAAACTGCCTGAGATACACAGTTTCCCCGGGTAGAATAAAAACAGTTATTAAGCAGCCTTTCATAGGTTTGCCGTTTTTGGGATGCATTATCTAAATTTTGTTCTATCAGATGGACGATATTTTCTTTTCCATCATATATATCCACATGTTGGAAAATATCCATTTCGGAAGGCATTGTATGTTTTTGTTGGAAATCATTTTGCACTATTATAATGGGCTTTCTGGTTATTAAATATTCATAAATTACCGAGGAGACATCACTGAGCATGAGATCCGATACAGCAAAAGCAAAGTAAGTGTCATGCTTAATTAAATTTGCGGGCTGAGAAAAATAGAGGTGTTTTATACCTTTTAATTTTGAGATATAATATACCAAGGGACCATAGCGGCGGTCATGATAGTGGGGGCGGATGATGAAATTATACTTTTGGGTAATTTCTTGGATAAAGGGAAAGGCATATTGTCTGAGGGTTCCATTTCCGAAACGCCAGGTGGGAGCATACAAAATATTTTTCCGGGTTGGATCTTTAATACCCAATCTTTGCATTTCAATGTCCCGGTCAATGTTTCCCAGGACATAGTTATCAAAACGCAACCCCCCGATTTCTATGAGCTTTTTATCCGGAATATCCAGATTGGCATCCCGCAATCTTTCTTTATTCTTGGGGCCGGAAAGAAATATGTAATCATATTTTTTGAGTTTTTCCCCGGTCAGGTCGCTCCCCCCTCCGTACTTTTTATCACTGGTACCGTGTTCGTGAAATATAGTTATGGCATTTTTATACTCGTGTTTTGGATTAATGGAATTGGCCAGAAAGAGAATTATCCCTTTCAGTTTATATAATTCATTACGGGGAACTATTATGACTCGGGGTGTTTTTAAAAATATTTTTTCCCCGAATCTGGCCATTCCCCGCAGATAACGTTTAAAATGATAGAATTTTTTTTTGGTTCTTACTACAAAGGTTCCCCCTATTTGGTTATAGATAGGCAGGGCATAGGGGAATTGGTAAATACTGTTGGCAAAATAATATATATTCATGATTTTCCCTAATTTTTTATACAATTTGCCTAAGTTCTGATATTTAGTTTTTTTATCAAACTCTCTGGTTTCCATATGATAAGTAAGATATTTTTTATAATCAAGGGGAAGATACTATTTTTTCATAATAAATAATATAGGTTCGTTTATTATAATAATTATTAAGTGAATTGTTACTATTAGAGCTGAAAGATCTCTATATATCTGTCAGAAAAGAATTGTTTGGATATTCCGGAAATTCATCCCTTGGTCTGCTTTTTTTGAAAAGAAGAGGAAATTTTGTATTTATTTCAGGATAATTAATAAAATAAAGTTTAGGTTATATGGGGATTACAGAGTTGTTTTAGCAGGTATTTTCAACCAGATTTAGATTTTTTGTTATTTATATCGATTAAAAATAATTATAATCGGTAATTCACACCTATAAGTATAATACCTAAAGTACCGCCAAAAGGCCCATCCTTGAACTTGGTGTTTATCATCTGACCATCTATTACTATACTAAATTTTCCCAGGGAAGGCAGCCTGAAGTTCACTCGCCCGCCGTAGGAGAAAAAGATTTTATCAGATATGTTTTTACCAAAAAATAGAGTGTATCCCATATAGGGCTGGAACAGAACGGGACAATTATAGAGGGTACCCCATGAATTTAAAAAAAGCAGGTGCAAATTCAGAAAAGTTAATTTTGAAAGGGAAAAATTGTCATCAAATTTTATTACACTAAAGCCTGTTTTAAAACCAAACCCCAGGGAATCAGAATACCAGGGAATAGTATATATTACCTCTGCATCAATATTTAGACCCGGAAACAGGTAGTCATCCTTAATATTGGAAGAAGAAGAGTATATGAGAGACGATGAGAAGCTTATATGAGGATTTCTTGATTTATTTGGAGAGTTTGGTTTTACTGCAGTGCTAGTATCCTGCTTTGCTGCCTGGAGGGAAGGATCATCGGGTCTGGATATATCAGTTGTAACCTGGATAGAGTCATTGTCTAAGCAGGTCTGGCTCTCTGAAACCATAACCATATTATCATTTGGTTGTATGGAATTAAAATAGAATAAATGTGAATTATCGTTAATATTCTGTGATAGAGAAACTTTAAAACATAAAGTAATCAGTGATATTAGTATGTGCAGATAATTTTTACTAATCATGATTAGATCCTTTCTACTTTTGCATAATTCAATTTAAAAAATTTTTATTACTATAGCAGGTATAGAACTTTTAACTTAATGTGATGTAGTCAATAAGTAAAACTTAATATTTATATAATACTATTTTAATGGTAAAATGTCAAGAGAAAAATTTATACAAAGAAATCCTATAATTTATTAACAAAGATCTATACTTGTTTCAGACCAGGTACTTTTCTTATCAATTACACTTACCGTATTTATATAAAATAATCACCTTTAAGGATTCACATATTCACATTAGGAGAAAATATTAATAGTGTTTTAATCCCTTTAAGGATTAAAATTCAATACATAAAAATCGAATTAAATTAAAACACAAAAAATAATATCTGGTAAAAACCAGCCTACATCTATCAAGTCGATTAAGCTGGATAGGTTAACATTTAAACTTAATATTGTGAATGGTATAGTTGTTGCATAGATAAGGATAGAGTTACTTAATAGATGCATTAAAATAATGATTTATAGTATCTTATATTGTATTGAATTTGTTTCTTGAAGAGGATTAAAATCAAATATGGTAAAAAACCGGCCAATTATTCGGTAGATTTAACAGCATGTAGCAGAGATGAAGAGAGATAAAAATGAGTAAGGCAAAAATATTAATTATTGAAAAATGTACGGAAACAGGGCAAGTATTAGAAAATTTTTTGGCCAGTAAAGGATATAACCTGACCTTAGTAAATTCTGTCCCCCAAGCATTTTCTTTATTAAAGAATTATAATTATGACATTGTATTTCTTGATAATAATATAAATAATAAAAAAGGAATTGAATTTCTGCCCACGGTTTTGGATGTAAATCCTACCGCAGTTGTGATTATGACTTCAGAGAAAGAGGACATTCAGGATGCAGTCAAAGCAATCAGAAGGGGAGCCTATAACTGGATTATAAAACCTTTTAACAAAGATAATATTTTGAGTTTAGTAGGTCATATCCTGCAGGGGAAATCTCTTCTTTATAAAAAGGATATTATTCTCAAGAAAATAAAAGACCAGTATCATATGGTTGGTGCCAGTGATAGCATTAAACATATTTGCAGTTTGATTCACAAAATATCCAATCAGGATACTACCATTTTAATCACAGGTGATAGCGGGACCGGAAAGGAAATAGTAGCACATGCGATACATTTAAACAGTAAAAGAGCCGACAAGCATTTTATCCGGATTAACTGTGCCGCTGTTCCGGATTCATTATTGGAGAGTGAATTATTTGGCCACAAAAAGGGGGCGTTTACCGGAGCCTATGCTGATAACAAAGGTAAATTTCAATTGGCTGACGGAGGAACTTTATTTTTTGATGAAATAGGTGATCTTTCTGCCAACGCCCAGGCTAAGATTCTACGAACCATTGAAACCGGGGAAGTAGAAATGATAGGTAACGGAGATGTTGAGAAGGTGGATGTCAGACTTATTTCTGCCACTAATAAAAACTTAGAAGATTTGGTTTCCCAGGGAAAATTTAGAGAAGATCTGCTGCACAGAATAAATGTAATGGAAATTTATATCCCCCCTTTACGGGAAAGACCGGATGATATACTTCCTTTGGCCGAATATTATCTAGAAATGTTTTGTTCCCAGAAAGGGATTTTATTGAAAAGATTGACTCCCTGCAGTAAAGCGGTGCTTCTTTCTCATAACTGGCCGGGGAATGTGAGAGAATTAAAAAACATTATTGAGAAAGTAACTATATTGGTTGATTCGCATATAGTGAGGGGTCATCATATAGCTGATATTTTAAAATTTCCTTATTCCATTACTGAAATTTATAAAAATAAAGATTTTAAGAAAGCCAAGAAAAGTTTTGAAAAAATATATTTAAGCCATGCACTTTGGGAGAATGATTGGAATATTTCTCAGACAGCCTTGGATTTAAAACTGCCGAGGTCATCACTTTATGAGAAAATTAAGGAATTTGGCATGGAAAAGAGTCTGAAAAAACGAACAGTTAATTTTTATTAAGTGTAGTGAGAAACAGACAAAATTAAAATATTGGTACATACAGTGTAATAAAAACAAAAACTTAAAACAATCAAAAAATTGGTATAAAAAAAGCTTTTATATATTGTTTGCAAATAGTATAGAAATAAATATATGTTAGTAGGTCTTTATGAAGATGTTGAAATATTTTACAGTGAATGCTATTGTCTTTATTC
>CAZKMO010000171.1:0-6490 GCA_964554015.1 uncultured bacterium | reverse complement strand
ATGATTCTGGCAACCTGGTTACCACGGGTGTATATTTCTATAAGATCAGGATAATATCCGATAATAACATGTACACTCAAACCAAGAAAATGATCCTGATGAAGTAGGCTGATTGATTATACAATTTACCACTCCTCTACCATGAAAAAAGGCGCCACCTGCTGGCGCCTTTTTGTTATATTCTTTTTAATCACTTTGGCGTCTTAATTCCAGGTTTATATGTATCAGATTTTTTTGATCAATAATATCAATGAGTATTTATAAACTTTTAACTATAAAACTAACTGAATATTGGGTCCGGACAGAAAATTTCAGAGTTATTCAACCGTAAAAAAAATTAAGATAAAGATTATTTTAAATATTACCTTTTTATTTTATTTCTTTTTTTTATCTTTAAAATAAAAAATTTTTTAGATATATTACATTCTTATAAAAAATATATTTACTCTGTTAATACAATTCGATAAAAAAAATTTCTTCCCCTACATTATTTACTTGACTTTATTGTTTAATTTTTTTAAATAAGATTTATTAAAAAGCTTTATTTAAATAATCGGAATTATAAATAGTAATTATTTCTTGATAATATTTATTTTTACAGGAGAAAGATATCATGAACAACGAAAAGATCAAAAGTCAGCCCAAAAAAGCAAAAAAACCAAGCTATATCCAGGTTTTAGGTCCGGTTGAAAATTTAGAAAGTTATGTGAAAGCTGACTGGTGGAAAGAAATTTTCAATGCCAATTATCTGAGAACAGATGGAGATGTAGTGGAAGACGTATCCATAACCCAGCAAGAGATTGATCTTTTTATTAATATATTACACCCGAACAAAAATGATTTCATTTTAGACCTCTGCTGCGGACAGGGCAGACATACCCTGGAAATGTCCAGACGGGAATATTCTCATTTATATGGTCTGGACAGGTCGCATTATCTTATCAACCGGGCTAAATCGATTAATAAAAAAGAAGGCCTTAATGTTACTTTCCGCGAAGGCGATGCCCGAAAAGTACCCCTTGCTACTGATACGTTCAATTTTGTAATAATCGCCGGTAACAGTTTTGGTTATTTCGAATCTGCAAATGATGATAAACGGGTTTTAGAAGAAGTTAAACGAGTGCTGCAGCCCTACGGAAAAGTTCTCATTGATTTAACTGACGGAAATTACATGAGAAAAAATTTTCAGCCCCGAAGTTGGGAATGGATTGATAAGAACTATTTTGTTTGCCGGGAACGTTCTTTATCTGATGATCAAAAAAGATTGATCTCCAGAGAAGTAATCAGTCATGTCAAAAAGGGAGTCATTGCAGATCAGTTTTATGCCGAAAGATTGTATACAAAAAATAGTATTGAAACCTTACTGCAAAATATCGGTTTTAGTGATATTCAATTTCATCAGGAACTCCGACCCGATTCTCAAAGGAATCAGGACCTGGGCATGATGGCCCAGCGCATTCTGGTCAGTTCCTCTATTAAAAAAGAATGGACCGTAAAAAGAAAGCCCAAACAGACAACCAAAACAATTGTAGTGGCTATGGGAGATCCCAACAGAACCGACCCTACTAAACCCAATTCCATATTTGACGAAGATGATTTTTATACTATTAATGAATTAAAAAAAGCTCTTCTGGAACTGGAAGACTACAATTTTATTTATCTGGATGCACATAATACCTTGATATATGATCTGCAAAATAAAAAAAATAAAATTGATTTCGTTTTTAATTTATGCGATGAAGGATTAAATAATGATCCCACCCAGGAACTGCATGTCCCCAGTTTACTTGAAATTTTAAACATTCCCTATTCCGGGGGTAATCCTCAATGTCTTGCCTATTGCTATGATAAATCACTGGTACGAGGAGTGGCCAAGGAAATGGATATACCCGTTCCGGAGGCATTTATTATCGAACCGGAAGATGTTACCTATATCGAACTGCAAATAGGCTTTCCGGTTATAGTAAAACCAAATTTCGGGGATTCCAGTTTTGGTATAACCAAAAACAGTGTGTGTAACAATGTGGAAGAGCTGGAAAACGCCATAACTTCGGTAAGAGAAAAATTCGGATATAACAAACCTATCATAGCCGAGCAATTTTTGACCGGAAAGGATATAAGTGTGGGTATCATCGGAAATCCTCCGGAATCTTACCAGGTTTTACCCATCATTGAGGAAGATTATTCCGTGCTGCCCCCGGGATTACCCAGAATCTGCGGATATGAGGCCAAATGGAACCCTGATTCTCCTTACTGGAAGATCACTTCCATTCCAGCGGACCTTGCGGAGGAAACGCTCCAGTTTCTGGTAGCAAGCTGTGTAAAACTCTTTACCCGGCTGGGGTGCAGGGATTATGCCAGATTTGACTGGCGCCTGGATAATAACCAAACTCCCCGCTTACTGGAAGTAAATCCAAATCCGGGCTGGTGCTGGGACGGACATCTGGCAAAAATGGCTAAACTGGCAGGCATGAACTATTCTGAAATGTTAGCAAAAATCCTGCAGGCTGCTGAAGAGAGGATTCAGAGCTCTAATAAGGAAGTGAGCATCATAAATAATAGTGAAGGTATTTCAAAAAATTAACTTAAAATAAAAAATGGAGTATGGAGCAGGGAAGGATATAAAAAAGGTTGAGGTTAAGGTTAAGAGATAAAAGGAAATAGTAGAAAGGAAGATTGGAATAATGGAAAAATGGAATAAAAATTTTCCACTATTCCAAATTTCCATTATTCCACTATTCCATAATTTTATTAATGTTCTTCTTAACCTGTGCCTTACCCTTAACCTGCATGATTATTCCTTCATCTATTCTCCATCATCTCGTTTTATCTTTTTTCTTTTATCTTTTGTTTTTTTTTAAACCCTCCACTCTTCTAACTTTTTTTCCGAAACCGGAGCAGCTTCCAAAAAACCAGAAACTCCCTTACTTTTATTCTCATATTTTACTTTCACCAGCGAAGATTGCTTTTTCGAGCAATAACGAGATACAATCTCTCCCAACAACTGCATATCGTCTTTATTTTCAATACCTGAGGCCAGAACCAGAGGTCCCGGTACATCAACTGCTTCAAAAACCCATTTCCCTTCTCTAAATGATTCCAGTATTTTATTTTCAGCCTCATCCCTGCCTACCACGATCTGTACATTATTCTTCAGCCAAAAATGACGACCAAATCGCATCAGAATCAGTTCCTGGCTGTTCAGGTTTTCTTTGCCTCTTTTTTCTCTGAACATTTTCACTCGCTGGGCAAATCCCGGATCAGTGAGGATGCAGCCTCCAGCAGGTGTACCAAAATGCTTTAACCCTAATTTCCCCGCTAATTCTAATTGTTTCTTTCTTGACCGTCCGGCAATCCCATACAACTCATCTCTGTTTACCCAACCTTTTTTCTCTGGCAGGGTTTCCTCCAATAATTTTGCCGAAAGGGGACGAAGAATTAATTCTTTTAATTCAGTTACCTTGTCTATATGACGCAATACCGTTTCTTTCTGGGACATAGGCCTCTGGCCGACAACCTCTCCGGTTATTAAAAAATCAGCATCCCTATCTTTCATAATTCCATAAGCTGCTTTTAGCATCATTATATGACAGTCAATACAGGGATTGATACCTGATCCAAATCCATGTTCCGGATCCGTTTGTAAAAGCTTAACCATTTTTTCAGTGAGATCAATTTTATCGATACTTAGGGATAGAGGCTTGATAATACGGTCGATATCACCTTCTTTAATTTTTGTATATAAATTATCAAATCTGAAATAAAATAATACTCCTCTTACCTTAACACCCTGATTACTTACTATTTGGGCAGCAAGGATACTATCCAGTCCCGAAGAAATAAGTGCTATAGCCCTGATCATCCCCTGGTACTCTGATTATTATTACTCATTTTCTCTAAAATTATATTTAATTCTTTTATATAAACACCTGTATAGGTTTCAATATTTTTAATTATATATACCTGCATATTTTCTAAATGTCCGGGAATATTCTTCTTTATGGGCAAAGCTATTCTCAAATTAATAAAATATCCGGAAGGACTTTTTCGTATTATGATTTTTCTTAAATAAACACTGTCATCATATTCTTTTAAACAGTGAAGTATCATTTGAGTCAGAGCCGCTTCCGAAATATATAATTTACCTCGCATATAAGGTGTTTGAACTATTGTTTTTTCAAAAAATTTCTTCTTTTTTCTAAATTTTCTATGATCGAGAAAAAAAAGTTTTAAGCTATCAATAATATGATGGGCTGAATCTTTTTTTACTTCCAAAACCGGAGCAGGTATTACATGTTTTCCCTGTTGCTTTCTGGAATTTTTGGCATGATTGATTTCATCAGGGGTGGCTATATCATTAATATAAATAGTTTTTTCTGGAACTGGAAGTTCAAGGTTCTCGGTAATTAGACTGATCATTCTTTCTGAAATACCTAAAATTAATATCGATTTAGGCTTATGTTTCTTTATTTCCTCTTTGATCTGTTCTTTATGATCTTCATAAAAGAATATTGATCGTTTGACTGCCTTGGTACGATTCTCTTCTCTTTTGGCTGATTTCCCGGCAATTATATAGTTATCTTTGATTAGTAATCCATCATCAATAATATAATCAATATTATACTTCTTAGATATTAATTTTGCTCGAAAACTTTTCCCGCTTCCTGCTCTGCCCACCAGAGCATACACAACAGTTTTTTTTGATTTTCTTTTGAATTTTATAAATATATCATTTATCTTTTTTTTCATTATTTATACCTGTTTAGACCTACTACCTAAAACAACTTCCCCACTACCTGGAGGAGGCCGATGGATGCCAGGTAGCGGGGAAGCGCTATTAATATTAAGAAAATATTAAAGTCATAAACAATATTTTTTCACCTTCGTGAGAGGTGTTATCCTATTTGTCGAAGTCTCGTATATCAAATTTATCATTATTTTCTTCATTATTTTCCAAAGATTCTTTCATAGCCTGCTCCAAGGGATCATCTTCAACTCGCTGAATTATGGGTATATCAATTTCCGGCTCTTGGGAATAATCTTTTTCTTTTCTATATACCTCATTTTTATTATACTCACTATTAAAAGCATTATGATTTAATCCGGTGGCGATGACCGTAACAGTAATTTCACCTTTTATTTCCGGATCAATTACCGCACCCCAGATAATCCGTGATTCCGGTCCCACTTCATTATAAACGACTGATGTGGCTTCATTTACATCATTGATATTAAGATCCTCTCCACCTGTAATATTAATTATAGTTCCTTTTGCACCTTTTATGGAATCATCTTCAATAAGCGGACTGGAGATAGCCTCTTCTGCCGCTTCCCTTCCCCGTTGATCTTCAGTGGATGAACTCCCTGAACTCATCAAGGCATCACCTGTTTCCTGCATGATACTCCTTACATCCGCAAAATCAAGATTCACTAATCCAGGTTTGTTGATCAAATCTGAAATTCCTTTGGTAGCATGAAATAGTACACCATCAGCAACTTTAAAAGCATCTTTCAGGGAAGTTTGTTTGGATACCAATTCCAATAATTTTTGATTGGGTACAACTATTAAAGTATCTACTTTATCCTTAAGTTTTTCAATTCCCTTAAGAGCTTTATTCATCCGCTGCAATCCTTCAAAACCAAAGGGCTTAGTTACAATAGCCACGGTTAAGGCTCCTAAATCTTTAGCTATATCAGCTATCAGGGGTGAAGCACCTGTTCCTGTCCCTCCTCCCATGCCGCAGGTAATAAAGACCATGTTGGCATCTGCAAGTTTTTCTATGACCTCATTTTTACTTTCTTCTATTGCCTTCCTGCCGATTTCCGGATCTCCGCCTGTGCCCAGCCCACGGGTAAGTCTCTTCCCTAACTGAACGATATTCTTTGACAGGCTGTTTTCCAGAACTTGTAAATCAGTGTTCATAGTAATAAAATCCACACCTTCTAGGTGTTCTTCTATCATTCGATTAATTGCATTTCCCCCGCCACCACCTACTCCAATAACTTTGATATCCACTGGTTTTTTTCTTTCATCCTCAAAATTAAACATCAAAGTCTTGTTGTGACCATTTCCATCTTTGTTAGTTAGTATCATTGTTTGGCCTCCTTATTATATCTAAAAATTTTCACTAAAAAATCTCCTTATTTTCTGAATTAAGCCTTTTATACTCATATGTTCCATATCATCCAATTCTTCAAATTTCTCATCTTCCTTTTGTGCTTTATACAGGATCAATCCTATCCCAGTGGCAAATACAGGACTGGTAACGGTTTCATTCAATCCCCTTACTCCCAAAGGTACACCGATCTTTACCGGTACCCCAAATATTTCCTCGGCTAACTCTTTACAGCCTTCCAGCAAGGAACCACCTCCGGTTAACACCACCCCAGCCCCAATTTGATCACTGTAATCTGAACGTTTGATTTCCTTGGAAGCCAAGGAAAACAGCTCCTCCATTCTGGGTTGGATTATCTTGGCTAATTCTTCTCT
>CAZKMO010000170.1:0-6738 GCA_964554015.1 uncultured bacterium | reverse complement strand
AACAGTATGATCTCCCTTCTTCTCCCCAAAAATTTCTCTACTATTTTGAAGATGATTTCCGACCCCAGACAAAACTGGACAGAGATTTGGATAAAGGAATGGCTATAAGTGTGGGCCGGCTGCGCCCAGACCCGATATTGGATTGGAAATTTGTAGCTCTCTCTCATAATACCATCCGGGGAGCGGCCGGAGGTGCAATTTTAATGGCAGAACTTCTCCATAAGAAAAATTATTTTTAAAAAAAAGAGGTTTTATATGGGAAAAAAATATCATCCAGACGCTGAGGAACTCAATAACATGCTGGAACGGGAATGTCCCTCAATGTATTCTCTCTTATCTGAAAAGGGAAAATCAATTTATTTCCCCAAACATGGCATAGCCAAACAAAGTAAGGAGGCCAAACAAGCCAGGCTCAATGGTTCCATAGGCATGGCCATGGAGGACAATGGTTCTCCCATTTGTTTAACCTCCATAAAAAATACGGTTTCCTTAGCTCCTGGGGATATTGTTCCCTATGCCCCTAATTACGGTGTTCCTGAATTAAGAAATAAATGGAAGAAATTACAGGCAGAAAAAAATCCTTCTCATATAGGCACCACCAGTCTTCCCCTGATTACCAATGGACTGACCCATGCTCTGAATATGACCGGTTTTTTATTTCTGGACCCGGGTGATAAATTAATATTAAGTGATATGTACTGGGGCAACTATAATCTTATCTTCAACACCTCCTATGGGGCGGATCTGGTAACCTTCAATACTTTTTCTGGTGGATATGACCTAAAAAGCTTTGAGGAAAAAATACAGTCTTTCCCGGGAAAACAAGTTATTCTTCTGAATTATCCCCATAATCCCACCGGATATACCATTACTGAGAAGGAGGCAGAAAAACTCAAACAAATAATCCTTAAGAGTGCTGAAGAGGGAAATAAAATTCTAGTTATTCTGGACGATGCTTATTTCGGATTAGTGTACGAACCACAGGTTATGAAGGAATCATTCTTTTCTTATCTCTCCGATTTACATGAAAATATCCTGACCGTTAAAATCGACGGTGCAACCAAGGAATATTATGTCTGGGGATTCAGGCTTGGTTTTATAACCTATAATTCCAAATCCATGAATGAGAAATCCTATACTGCCCTGGAAGATAAAACTGCCGGAGTGATCAGAAGCAGTATATCCAGTGCCAACCGGCTTTCTCAAAGCCTACTACTGCATACCCTGAATTCTGATGACTATAAAAAGGAAATGCAGGAAAAATACAATTTATTAAATTTGAGATATCTCAAGGTTAAAGAAATTCTGGCCACTAACCAAGATGAATACAACCAGCTGTTTACTCCTTATCCTTTCAATTCCGGTTACTTCATGTGTTTAAAAATCAAAGATGGTATAGATACTGAAATCTTAAGAAAAAAATTATTGGAAAAATACAGTATAGGCATTATCACCAGTAAAAACTTTCTCAGGGTTGCCTTTTCCTCGCTGGCGGAAGAAAACATCCCGGAGGTGTTTGAGGGTATTTATCTGGCCTGTAAGGAACTGGATAGTTAGAATTGATTAGCTTAATCAGTATACGACCTTTCCACTCCTCTCTAAATAATCAATAATAGCTACACTAATTATTAAGGTTAAGGCTAAGGTTGAGGTTTAGATAGAAACTACTATAAATATTCTTATCCTCAACCTTAACCTTTTTATTAGAATAATTGAAGATAATGTACATTTATTTAGGAAAGACCTGTTTCCGGGCCATCACCACAAATCCGGTTCCGGTTTTGTTATCCCAGAAATAATCCAGCACCATCAATATAAACACCAGAGGGAAGATTATAATAAAATATATAAGCGCAAGAATTTTCCCCGCCAAACCGGATTGCACCATTTTCATGAAATTCCGTATACCCAGCCTCCAGGAGAGATCCCCCCACCTTCCGTAACTGTAAGTAATTTCAATGCCAGAAAAACCGCTTCTCGTTAGTTTCTCGGTAATATCCTGCTCAGAATATCCGGGTCGTTCATGCTCCTCCACAAACATCCCGTCTTCATTATGTTTTCTGTATATGGTAGGTGTGGAGATTATAATAAAACCCTCAGATTTTATTGCTTTTGCAAAACACGATAAAAGCTTACTATCATCTTTAATATGCTCCATTACATCCACTGATAATATCAGATCAAATTTATTCTTATAATCTATAGCAGTAAGATCTTCTCTCCGAAATTGGATCCCCTCCAAATCCGCCTTTTCCACAAATCGGTTACAATCATCTATATAGTTCCCATTTATATCAATACCTAAAATTTTAGCTTCCGGGAACTTCTTTCGGCAGAAATAGCAGTACTGGCCAAATCCGGAACCGGCATCCAGTATTTCCTTAACCGACTGCTTATCCCTGAAAAATTTTTTTACGGTTCTTTTAACATACCATTCCCGCAAAAATACTATTCCGGTTATTAAATAAAATAATTTACGTATGAGAATGCTATTCTTTATTATCTGGGCAATCTTATTTTTTACTGATGCATATTCCAAATCTTACTCCTTAAAATCCAATAACCCTATAACCAAATTTTACTTGACATACTATTAAATTTTTTTTAAATTCTACTGGAAAAAAGAATTATATGAAAGCCAGCAGAGCCCCTTTAAAGTCCTACCTTTAAATAAAATATTTAATATTTTTTAATTCTCTGCTGGCTTTCGCCTTATTATATTAGATATTATTTTCCTCTTATATTCTATTAATATACCTTAATTACCTTCCTGATTAGTAACTGAATTTATCATGAATTCTTCAATTGCCTCAGTCATCCTATTCCAGGAATATTTCTTTTTTTCAATTTTAATTTTCTTAATAAATTCAACTTCTTTATTTTCCCGGTAAAATTTTATGACACTTTGGGCAAGCGTTTTCGGATTCCGAGGGGCAACCACATATCCACATCTGCCATCTTTCACTACTTCGGGCAGACCGCCTACAGAAGTAACCACCACTGGCTTTTCATAATGATAGGCTATCTGCACAATTCCACTCTGGGTTGCACTAATATAAGGAAGTACAACCAGGTCGGAAGCGCTAAAATAGTAACCCACTTCTTCATTGGGTATAAAGGTATCATACACCTTCACCTGATCTTTCAGCTGCAACTCATTGATCAGGGAAAGAGTATCCTCCCTTCCTTCATAAAATTCACCACACACCAAAAGTTTCACTTTCAAGGATTTAAGAATAATAGGCATGGCTTTTATAAGATATTTGAGTCCTTTATATTCTCTAATATAACCAAAATAAAGAATCACCCGGCTATCACTGATACCTAACAGGTTCCTTGCCTTTTTTTTGGGCAAGGAAGCAGGAAAGATTTCATATAAAGGATGGGGAATTTCTTTAAAGACAGCCTCAGGTCGAAATTGTATAAGATCCTTTAACACTGATTTTGACTGGGCAATAAAAAAATCGATGAATCGTAATCCGATCTTGGATAAAATCATGTCTCCTCTTCTTTGTTCGTGAGGTATAATATTATCGAGAATATAAAGAGTTTTGACTTTTAAAAATGACCTACAGAGAAAGGCAATCACCGCATAACAGGGAGCAAAAAAGGGCATCCAATATTTAAATATCAATAACTGGGGACGGATTTTCTTTATCCAGAAGAAGGCCTGTATCCAGGTGAAAGGATTAAGGGAATCCAACAGAGGGGTTGAAGACAGAGGGATAAGTTCTTTCCCTTCATCTTTTTGAGTTTTTCCCGGGAAAAAAAGTTTGGGATATTGCCTTTTGAAGGAAAGAACACTTACTCTATGACCCTTATTCTTTAAATTTTTATATAAAAGAGCAAGGTAATGAGCAATCCCGCCCCGCAGAGGAAAGGCAGTCCCAATAAGAACAATATGCACCTTACACTTCCAACTTTTTTTGTATGGGAAAACTATTATCTCTGCTGTAGGTTCTGGTAATCATTTCCCCAATCAATCCTATGGAAATAAACTGAATTCCTATGATTAAAAGCATAACTCCGATAAATAATAAAGGCCGGTTACTCAAATAGGATATTTTTTCTAATTTTAAAATAATCAGATATACAATAATAGCTGTACCGGAAAAAGAGGATAACAATCCAATAATCCCGAAAAAATGCAGCGGTCTTTTCATATATTTAGTAAGAAATAGCACGGTTATAAAATCAAACAATCCTTCAAAAAAACGGTTGAATCCGTATTTGGTTTTTCCAAACTTTCTTTTTCTATGATGTACCTTCACTTCTCCTATACGAAATCCTTCCCATTTGGCTAACACCGGAATAAAGCGATGTAGTTCCCCGTATAAATGTAAATGATTAACCACTTCCCGGCGGTATATTTTCAGTCCACAGTTAAAATCATGTATAGGGATTCCCGACAAAAGTGAGGTGACCTTATTATATATGAAGGAAGGAATCCGTTTGGTCAAGGGATCTTTTCTTTTTTTCTTCCATCCGGAAACCAGATCATACCCTTGATTGAGTTTTTCCAGTAAAGATGGTATCTCTGCTGGATCATCCTGCAGGTCACCATCCATAGTAACAATGTAATCTCCCCGGGAAACAGAAAATCCTGCAGCCAGGGCTTCTGCTTTTCCCACATTATTCCTGAATCGAAGCGCTTTTATCCTTCTGTCCTTAGCATGGATATTTTCTATAACCTCAAAGGTTCCATCAGTTGAACCATCATCCACAAAAACGATTTCAAAATCAATAGAATTTTCTTTACCTACCTGAGAAATCTCCCTATACAGGGTTTTAATCGACTGTTCTTCATTAAAGACGGGAATTACTATAGAAATAATTTTTGCTTCATTATCTTTGTTTTTAAAGCTCAATCTCTTCCACTCCTTCCGGAATTTTCATTGCATACCAGTCTTCCGGTAATTTATGATTTACATCCATTATTTCATAAAAAAAAGTTAGGCGCTGTCTGGGATTATACTGGGTAATCTGGATAAATTTGGGAAGGCGGAGTTTGCCCCTTTTATAAAACATTTCACCTTCCCATACCCATAAGGGATTCCCTAGGCTGTCCTTTCTTTCCCATCTCCTTACCACTGGCCCCCGGGGATCTATCCATATTCTTTCTTGCGGACTGATAGGTAAAATATAGGCACCCTCTTCATAGGAATAAGCAATGGTCGAATCAGGCAAGGCATAGGGAGGATCAATAAGACCCAGGAACGACTGAATAATATTAGAGACCTCTACATTCCAGGGAAGTAATTTCAATTCCCGCAATCGTTGAGCTGTTCCTTTATATATAATCTTCTCTGAAGGAATATAGTACTGCATTTCTTGTCCCCCGACCCGGACTGAGGCGACATCGATACCCATGGGTCCCTCAAATTTCATCCATAAAGAATCAGGACTTTTCATGCTTATTTTGAGATTACCTTTAAACATATAATCAGCGGAAAGCATTCGTAATTTTGCTGTGCCCTGGAAGCTTTTTAATAATCCAGCCTTGTGGTGAATTTTATATAATAAAGTATGAGATGATACAGTAGGAGCAATCTGGGAAGATAAGAAAGATATACTGCAGTCGGTATAAAAAAAAATGATAAAAACAACATGTACTATCATCCAAAAATAAGAACTAACCCGTAGTCTCTGCATGGGACTATTCCATGAGTTGATTTAATTTATTTTTAATGAACTCATTATTTGGTTCCAGTTCCAATGCTTTTTCCCAACTCATTTTTGCTTTCTCATCCATTCCCAATCTCTTGTACACATCCCCAAGATGATCTGCTACTTCCGCACTGTCATCTCTCTTGTTAAATGCTTTTTCTAAATATTCTAAGGCTTCTTCAAATCTGCCTTTTTTATAAAGAATCCACCCCATTGTATCCAGAAAGGAACCATTCTCGGGACTCTGTTTTACCGCTTTTTCTGCCATACTCAAGGCTCTGTCTAGCTGAATTCCTCGGATAGATAGACTATATCCGTAGTTGTTGAGTACAGTGGCATTTTCAGGATCAATTTTTAACACCTCCTGATACAAACTATCAGCCATAGAGTACTGCTTTATACTTTCATAACAATTTGCCAGAGAAATTAAGACCGGAATCCAATCGGGATTAAATATCAAAGCATTATTAAGGTGGGGGATCGCTTCCCCGGGACGATCTTTTTGAATATATAGTATACCTAAATAGTAATTGCCCAGAGGATTATGAGGAGAAAGCTCCAGGGCTTTCTGTAAATTTTCCACGGCAGCATCCAAGCTATCCATCTGAACTAAATTTATTCCCTGCCATAGCCAGCCGGAGGCATTTTTGGGTTCCTGTTTTTGTATATTCTCAAACTCCATATAAGCTGATGTATTATCACCTTTATCCAGGCAGAGTCTACCTAAAGCAACCCGCACCTGCATATCTTCCGGGAATAATTCCTTCATCTTTTCATAGATCTGTATTGCCTGGACAGTGTCGCCATTCTGCTGATACATTTCACCCAAGGCAAACCAATTCTGCACTATACTGGAATCATTTTTTATTTGTTCTTTAAAGAATTCAATACCTTGATCAAGTTTTTTCTGTTCCAGATATAACGCTCCTAATCTTTCTGTAACCTGTTCCAGTTCCTTCTTGCATTCCTCTATGAACAATTTGTGAGATTCAGGCAAATCAATATCTTTAATCTCACCATTAAAGTTTTTCTTTAGATAAATGAGCGCGCGGTTGACCATATTGCCGATAT
>CAZKMO010000169.1:0-6787 GCA_964554015.1 uncultured bacterium | reverse complement strand
TTTATAATAATGGACTTTTTCAGACATACCTTATTCCTTATAATATCCCATCTTACTATATTTTTCCAGTCTCCTGGTAATTAATTCCTTTTCATTAAATTGAGAGAGTTGGTTTAAATGGTACATGATTCTCTTTTTTACCAGTTGAGAAGCAGTATCAGGATCACGATGCGCCCCACCCAATGGTTCTTTTATAACTTCGTCAATAATATTCAACTCTATAAGATCTTCTGCCGTCAATTTTAAAGATTCAGCAGCCAAATTACTTTTAGATGCATCCCTCCACAAAATGGCTGCACATCCTTCCGGTGATATCACCGAATACCAGGTATTTTCCATCATTAAGGTCCGGTCTCCCAATCCCACTCCTAAGGCTCCTCCGGAAGCGCCTTCACCAATAATAACAATTATTATAGGAATAGGAAGATGGGACATTTCAAATAAATTCCGAGCTATTGCTTCCCCCTGCCCCCTCTCTTCTGCACCCAGTCCGGGGTATGCTCCCGGTGTATCGATGAAAACGACAACCGGACGACTGAATTTTGCGGCTAATCTCATTAATCGAATGGCTTTCCTGTATCCTTCTGGATTCATCATGCCAAAATTTCTATATAATTTTTCTTTGGTGGTCCTCCCCTTTTGCTGGCCTAAAATCATAACCGGTTTACCGTCAAATTTTGATAAACCGGCAACCAAGGAAGGATCATCACCAAAATATCGGTCACCGTGAAGTTCAATAAAATCAGTGCATATTCTCTGAATATAATCAAGGCTGTAAGGTCTTTTGGGGTGTCTGGCTAACTGTACTCTTTGCCAGCGATTAAGATTTGCATAGGTTTGTTTCATTAATACTTCAAGTTTCTTTTCCAAGCGCTTTATCTCATCCGAAAGCTCCACATTCTCCTCGTTGGCATAGGTTTTCATTTCATTGATCTTTTCTTCCAGTTTTACGATAGGTTGCTCAAACTCCAAAATAAACTTAGACATAAATTCTCCCCATAGTACAGCCCTTATAATTTTTTGAATATTGATTTAAATAATATTTCTAAATCTAATAAAAAAGTATAATTTCTCAAATAAAACTCATTTAATCTGAATTTTTCCTGGTCTGATTTGTTACTATACAATTTGATAATACTGGTCACACCAGGTTTGAATCCATACTCTTCCATCTCAGCAGTATAAAAACTTATTTGGGTTCCCACCAAGGTCAGTTTTCCTCTCATTACCTCAATTAAAAGTGTTACCAGACCCAGATTTTGTAAAATTCTTTTTCCCTTTTTGCATACAACAAATATTTTCTCTCTGCCTCCCATTCCATTAGAGATTACAAATTGTTTGATTCTGTATTTTGTTGACATAAGAATATACAAAAAAAAAGGAATTAATAAAGGGAAAAAGACAAAACTGGTCATTATATCAAAAGCTCTTTTCAGTATTAGATTGGAAATTCTATAAATTTTATAATTAAACTCAACTAAAGGGATATCATCAAAATTTTCCATTTCGGTATTGGCAAGAATCATTTCATCACTTTCGGGAACAATTTTAAAATCGATATTTAGTTGCTTAGTGTCAACGATAATATTTAATAATTGTTTGTTTTCTATAGAATCAGGAGAAAAAATCACCTCATTAATTTTATGGGCAATAACCAATCTTTTTAAATCTCTCAGGGTCCCCAGAATAGGTTTTCCGGCAATTTCTGATTTTAATAAAGCATTTTTACCTGAGGCGATAAATCCAATAACATAATATTTCTGGGTAGATCTATTAGCTATGCTTCTCATAATCATTTCAGCTAAGGAATCAGTACCTACTATTAATACTCTTTTCTGAAACATATAACTACTGATAAAATTAAAGAATCTGTTTTGAGAAGAACTGGTTGCTATAAACAATAATATTCGCCAGCCTGGGATAAAAATTGCATTGAATAAAGCCGCTACAATAAATACCTGCCGGGAAAAAGCATACTGAGGAAGAAAAAAAGTAATGGAAGCATTAATAACAAAACCTGCCATAACTCCTTCCAAAGCCTTGAAAAAATTTTCAATTTTACGGGAATATAATCCAACCGATAAAAAAGAAAGCAGCCACACTACTGAATAGATACTATTTATAAAAGCATAGGAAAACCATACCTGAAAATCATTAAATTTAATAATTATTGACAATAACAGTGATACCTGAATGAACAGCAAGTCTATAAAAGGAACTGACATCATCTTTACTAATTTCATCAAAAAAGAAAATCCACCCCGGAACCAGATACCTATTAGCAATATCCAGCTGGGAACAACGGAAAAACCTTTATAAGAATGTTTTTTGACAAATATCTGCATAGCCTGATAAAAGACTTTTATACTGTCAAAAGCAGCTTCTTTGGTACTGCTTCCTTTATAATGAATAATTTTAGTGGTAGGCAAATATACTATTTTCCATCCTTGCTGCTTTATCCGATAACACCAGTCAAGATCCTCACCAAATAAGAAAAAGGATTCATCCAGTAAGCCTACCTGATTTATGGTTTTTTTTCGTACCATCATGAATGAGCCGGAAATTGCATCAACTTCTATGGTTTTATCCGGATCGCAATAGGAAAGATTATACTTACCAAATAATTTACTCTGGGGAAATAATTTACTTAATCCGACTATTTTACTAAAAGCCACCCAGGGAGTAGGAAAACTGCGTCTGCAAGCAAGTTGTAAGCTACCATCAGGATTTATTATTTTACATCCTAAAGCTCCCACTTGTTCATGATTTCTTAGATATTCCAGGCAGATCGAAAAGGTATCTCCCTGAACAATAGTATCGGGATTTAACAAGCAAATATATTTACCCTGTGCTAATTTAAGTGCCTGGTTATTGGCCTTGGAAAATCCCAAATTTTCATCATTAGCAAGTAAAGTAACCTGGGAGAATTTCTTCCTCACCATTACATCACTTCCATCACTGGAATTATTGTCAATCACAAAAATTTCGTGTGGAATTCCCTTTACTGCTTTTTGAAGGGAAATCAAGGCCTGCTCCAGAAGCTGTCTGACATTATAGTTGACAATTATAACCGACAGTTCCACCATTAGTCAAGTTTTCCCATTATACTTAAGAATCTTAATTTCCATACCATAAAAATTGCTTCCCGGATTACCCCTGAACTCATTTTTGATTCTCCATGATAACGGTCGGTAAATATAATAGGTATCTCCATAATTTTAAATCCTTTTTTCCAGGTTTTAAAATGCATCTCAATCTGAAAGCTGTATCCATCCGAATTTATGGCATCTAAATTTATTGCCTCCAGAACTCTGCGTCTGAAACATTTAAATCCACTAGTGGAATCTTTAATCGGAAGACCGGTTATAATTCTGGTATACAGGTTGGCAAACCAGGATAAAAAAAGCCGGGATAAAGGCCAGTTTATAACATTAACTCCCCTCACATACCGAGAACCAATTACCAAATCATTTTTTTCAATTGCAGTTAAAAATTCTGGTATAGCCCTAGGATCATGAGAAAAATCCGCATCCATCTCAAAAATCAAATCATAGCTGTGTTTCAGGGCAAAACGAAATCCTTCCACATAAGCTGTCCCTAATCCCATTTTAGAAGGGCGTTCTATTATATATATAGAATTATTTATCTTCATTATTTCTTTTACTACCGAGGCAGTTCCATCCGAAGAGTTATCGTCGATAACCAGAATTTCTATACCGGGATGCTGTTTTAATATCTCTGGTATTAACTTTTTAATATTATAAGCTTCATTATAGGTAGGGACAATTACCAAAATCTTTTTATTTTTCTCATGTTTTTTTACTGCTTCATTCATGAAAAATTTCTCCTACAGAATCCGAATCCTGAAATAAATGATACATTATTTTATTTTGTTAATTTACCGCCCTTTGCCCGAAATTGAATTAAGGTATCTTTCAAATTAGTATTTTTAAGAGCCAGTATTTGCAGAGCCAGCACAGCCGCATTTTTTGCTCCTGCAGATCCAATAGCAACTGTCGCAACTGGTATTCCAGGAGGCATCTGAACCATGGAATAAAGAGCATCAAGGCCTGATAAAGGAGAACTATCAAGAGGAACTCCAATAACGGGTATAGTTGTTTGGGAAGCAATCACTCCTGGTAAAGCTGCTGCCATTCCGGCTCCGGCAATAACTACCTCTGTACCTTTGGATTCAAGTTCTTTAATATAAGCATCCAGCTCCTGAGGTTGGCGATGAGCGGATAAAATTTTTGTTTCATAAGATATTCCAAAATAGTCCAAATACTCTAAGCATCCTTCCATTACTTTTTTATCCAAATCACTTCCCATGAGCACTGCTACTTGTTTGGTTGCCATTTATTCCTCCTCTTTATCAAAAATAGTTCTAAAGGTTTCGGCAATAACTTCCATGCGATGTAAATATGGTAATTTATCCTTTTGAGGAGCATACATAGCTAAATCGATCATATAAACCCGGCGGGTAAGGGGATCATAAAAAGTATAATTTTCAAAAGGACCCCCTTTTATTTTAGGATTATTTTCCCAAAGACCTCTGGTTATTTGGGCCTCTCTCCCTAAAAATTTTCCTTGTTTAGAAAATAAATATTTATTTACAACAGTATCTCCGCCATAAAATTTTGCTCCAATACGGTTTCTTTCCCTAACTATCCATTCAGGTCTGAGCATGGCTAAATCACCCCCCTCTATCCATCGTACAAAAATCCATCGTTCCGGAACTAAACGTCTGAACCAGACAAATCCCTGCCCGGGATATTCCTGTACCACAAAATAATCCCTTTGCAGTAATAAAGACCACTCGTATTTATCCCTTAACTCTTCTTGCAGTTGGTGATTTGCTCTGTTTCCTTCTATGGTAAAATGAATAAATTCCTGGTAATCGGTTCGGAAAATATTATAGATAAATTCACGGTTTAGGTATATTTTCTCCTGAAGAGTAGGGATATCTTTGGCAACCAGCACAGCTATTAATTGATCTTTGGCCCATTGATTCCGCAGAGGAAATATGTAATATTCTCCTTCCAGTACACCTTTTCGAATCAAGGAATCCTGTAATTGTTCCCGGACAATCTGCCCGATTTTCCCGGTTGAGTTCATGGTAGAAGCAATAATTAAATATCTGAATCTTGTATATAATTCAAAATTTTCCCTAAGGACATGCTTTAACCTAAAAGTGGATTCTGACTCAGGGGTACGTATGATACGAACAAAAACATCTTCCAGATCTTTTTGAATTCTCATCCAATCTGAAGAATCGGCCATTACTCCAATGGTTCCCTCATTCCACCAGCTATTGGGGGTCATGGAACAGGAAACTAAAAAAGAAGGAACATTCCCATTACTCTGTATCAGTAAAATCGATATAAACAAAATAATCATTACGCCAGTGATAAAAATTATTTTTTTGTACATAAAAATCTCCTTTATGGAAAATTAGTTTTTGGAGGATATTAATTTCTTCCGAATAATAAAAATAATTCCTCCAGGCAAACTTGAAAATATCGCTACTAAATATGCTAAAAATTCAATTGATACGGCAATATCATTTTGGATACCTGCTAAGGTGCTGAAAAGAATCATTCCCACAGATTCTCGGATACCAATTCCTCCTACACTAATGGGCAAGCTTGAAGCGAGGGCGATAAATGGTATGATAAAAAAGAAATATATATAAGAAATTTCTACCCCCAGTGATCTTGCTACCATATAGTGCATGCTTATTCTCAGTGACTGTATAACTAGAGAAAGTAAAATGAGTTTTAAAAACAAAGACCGTGATCGTCCAAAATTATGTATCTTTCGGTATACTTGCCTGGTTTTTAAATGAATTCCTTCAGGTGTCAATTTTTCATACACCCAGGCAAAGGGCTGGGCAAATTTTTTATTAAAAAATAAAAAAAAGGTAAAAATCCAGGCAGTAATGAAAATTATAAAAAAAATTAAATATTTTTGATTAAATGCATTTTCCAGCAAAATTACCGGAAAGGCTAAAACCGCAAAACAGGATAACACAAAAAAACCCATGAATCTATCAATAATTACACTGGATACAGCACTAGTATCATTCCGGGAAAATTTATGTATATCAAACATTCTGAATAAATCTCCGCCCAGACTGCTGGGCAAAAAATTATTAAAAAATAGCCCTACGAAATAAAAACCAATCGCCCTTGATAAATGAATTTTTATTTTATCAGTCCGCAGCAACAACCACCATTGATAACTACCGATGAAATGACTGATTACAAAAATGCCCAAGGCAATAAGAATCCACCCTACTGAAACCGAACTTATCTCTTCCATGATACTGGAAATACCAATACGCCTGATAAGAAAAATAATAAGGATAAAACTGATAAGAAGTTTAAGGATAATATTTAAATTTTTTCTAATCACTTCTTCCTACTTTTGCATATAATTCTTTTGCTGTCGTAATTTTATTAATAAAGTAATTAATAGCAATACTTCCCCGATACATTTTTTTAAAAATACGGTCATCATTTAACATTCGAATTGATTTTACCAATTTTCTCCCTTGTAATACGGTTTTAAAATATACCAGTACTCCCCAGAGTCCGACAATTACCGCTATAGATCGTTTAGGTTGAAATTTAAGGAAAAATCCAATAATGGTAAATATCTCTAACCCGAACCGCAGAGGAAGCAGCCACAATAAGGTTATAACTGAATAGTTTCGTAAAATCATTAAAAGATTATTGCGGTGATTTAAAACCATTTTATAGAATTTATCTTCTCCCAGGGTGGCCCC
>CAZKMO010000168.1:0-6836 GCA_964554015.1 uncultured bacterium | reverse complement strand
AGATAATTTTTTCTAAAATATAGATACTATTTTTTGTTTTATATTGCATAACATATATATTATCTACCTAAAAATTCCCAAAAAATATATCCAATATTAGGTATAAATATCCATTATTGGATATTGTTCCTAATAATAGGAATAAATAAGTTCCTATTATTAGATATTTTTATAAAATAACTATCTTGAAAATATTCCTATTATTAGTCATTTAAATATTCTCATTTGACTATCTTACTCTCTAATCCGGAATCCAGTACCTCTCTATAAGATGGCTTCCATACTTTTTTATCCAACCTCCCCCTGCCCATTTAAATTTAATATTAAAAAAGAAATTAATGCTTATATATAATAAATTATTAAATAAATGTCAAGTTTTTTTGCGGCACAATAAATATTGAAAAAATCACTTGACAAAGGTGAGAAATCGTGTTATTTTAACCAGATGGTTAAGTCAATAAGTTAAACCTTATGGTGAAAAAATGACAAAAAAAGAGTCAACCGAAGAAAAGATACTGCAGGCAGCGGAAGAGGTTTTTGTGGAAAAAGGCATGTCCGGAGCCCGCATGCAGGGGATCGCTGATGCAGCCGGAATCAATAAAGCACTGCTGCACTACTACTACCGTTCCAAACAGAAATTATTCCGGGCCGTATTCAGAAAAGTGTTTCCCAGATTCCTACCTGAAGTGTTACAGGTATTGACCAGGGACATGCCCTTTTTTGAAAAAATCGAAGAATTTATTCGAAGGTATATCCAAACCATGCAGAAACATCCTCATGTTCCCCTGTTTGTCATTCATGAATTCAGCCGGAATCCGGATGAATTTGCGGATACCATAGTGGAAGTAATCTCTGATCTGAACCTCAATCTGGTAGAGTTATTCAAAAAAGAGGTGGAAACAGAAATCAAAAGAGGCACTATCATTGAAATTGATTACCGGCATCTGTTTGTCAATATGATTTCCATGTGTGCATTCCCGGTAGTGGGGCGCCCCATTGTGCAGAGAATAGGATTTGAAAATAACCAGCGGGATTACGACCGGTTTCTGGAACAAAGGAAAACCGAGGTAGTAAAGTTTATTATACGGGCAATCAAGAAATGATTAATGTCCGCAACTGGTTTTTTAAGAAGCCACGGATTAACACGGATTGAATTTGAAAATTAGTAATGAACATAACAGGCTATGGAATGTCGGAATTATGGAATAATGGAATGATGAAATAATAGAGCGGAAATAGTAACACTATTCCAACATTCCAATACTCCATTATTCCATTTTCTTCTTATCCCCTTGTTTGTTGCAGCATTTAAAAAATTAGAAAGAAAAGTTAACATAAAGGATGAGATATGAAAATGTATAAATTATTATTGTTACCGATTTGCATGGCAGTACTTTCAGGATGCGGCAATGGAAACGGAGAATCGGATGCCTATGGAAATTTTGAAGCTATCGAGGTGGTAGTGTCGGCTCAGGGAGAAGGCGAACTCATAACTTTTGATCTGGAGGAAGGGGAAGAGTTAGATCAGTCTCACATTGTAGGCTTGATTGATACCAGCCTGCTTTCACTGCAGAAAAAGCAGCTGCGGGCCCAACTCCAGGCTTCTTCAGCTAATATCAGCGGCCAGGAAAAGAGGATCCAGGCACAGGAGAATACTTGGGGAAATCTTATCAAGCAGCAGAAACGCCTTCAAACCATGAACCAGGAGGAAGCAGTGACTGATCAGGATCTGGATAATATCACCACTGCAGTTATGGTTGCCCAAAAGAACCTGGAGGCCTTGAAACAACAGGAGAAAAGTTTGGTGTTTCAAAGAAAAGCTATCCAAGCCCAGCTTGCCCAGCTGCAAGACAGAATCGATCGTTGTGTGATTAAAAATCCCATGAAGGGTACTGTATTGGAAAAGTACATGGAAGAGCACGAATTGGTGATTACAGGGAAACCTCTTTACAAGATAGCCAACCTGGAGGAGTTGATCTTAAGAGCCTACATAAGCGGAGCCCAGCTTCCTCAAATTGAAATTGGACAGGAGGTAAAAATTATAGTAGATAAGGATAAAACCCATAATCAGAGTTTTCCCGGTATAATTACCTGGATAGCTTCGCAAGCGGAATTCACTCCCAAAATGATTCAAACCAAAGAGGAACGGGTAAGTCAGGTGTATGCCCTCAAGGTGAAGGTCAAAAATAACGGAACCCTTAAAATCGGCATGCCCGGAGAGGTGAGATTTTAAGACAAAATACAAAAGACAAAAGATAAAAAATTGGGTATATGGTATAGGGTATAAGGCATAAGTTTATTTGGTAATATGGTAATTTGGTAATAAGGATATTATTAAAGTCCCCCTGATAAGAGCTTGTCTTGAATGCTTCGGCAAACTCAGCACAGGCTCTGTGAAGGAGGGATTTAGAGGGGTGTCTAATCAAGAAAAAAGACAAAAGATAAAAGATAAAGGATAAAAGATAAAACAAAGATAAAATAAAAAAGACTAAAGAAAAAGCATGGAACATGGAGTATGGAATTAAGAATTATGAATTAAGGAGGTATGTTTCAACCACAGTTTTACATTCATGCAAGGCATTTTTTAATCAACCTTTCTCTCCCTTGAGGGAGAGATAAAAGAGAGGGTGTTTTCTGTTCACATGTCTAGCCTCAAGTCCAGAGTCGCTTCGCTCCCTTAAACTCGAGCTTCCATTATGAATGGAAAATTTTAAGTCCCTTTAGGGACGATATATTTATAGAACAGAAGCGGATGAACCTCAACAATATAAGTTTTTTAGGGGCGATATATTGAAGTTTAGAATAATAAAAAATGAAATATGGAATATTAGAATAGTATCCAGAAGTCAGAGATCAGAGATCAGAAAACAGTGAACAGGGAGAAAGGGAGAACGGAAAAAGGAATATGGATAAGAGATTTTCAATCCTGGTAGAAAATGTAAGCAAAAAATATAAGCACACGGCTGCTTTGCAAAATGTTTCCCTGGAAGTCAGACCAGGGGAAATTTTCGGATTGATCGGTCCGGATGGAGCCGGTAAAACCACACTTATGAGAATTATTGCTACTCTATTACTGCCGGATCAGGGGAGTGCGATGGTGCAAGGATTGGATGTTATTCAACATACGCGTGAGGTTCGTAAGCTAATCGGATATATGCCGGGACGATTTTCTCTCTATCATGATCTTAGCGTGGAAGAGAATCTTAATTTTTTTGCCGCTGTGTTCGGAACAGAAGTAAAAAAAAATTATGATCTCATCCAAGGTATTTATTCTCATATCGAACCGTTTAAAAACCGCAGGGCAGGCAAACTTTCCGGGGGGATGAAACAGAAGCTGGCTCTCTCCTGTGCGCTGATTCACCGTCCCCAGGTATTGATTCTGGATGAACCCAATACCGGAGTGGATGCTGTGTCCAGAAAGGAACTCTGGAATATTCTTGCCCAGTTGCAGAAAAAAGGGATCAGCGTTATGATTTCCACTCCCTATATGGATGAAGCAGAGATGTGCGACCGGGTAGCACTTATGCAAAAAGGAAAGGTGCTCCGCGTCAATACTCCCCAATCTATAATAAAAAATTTTAATCAGACACTTTATGCTGCCAGCTCCCATGATATGTATAGGTTAATTGGTGATATAAGGGAATTTGATCACACCCGAACCGGATTTCTTTTCGGTCAGAATGTTCACCTTACTTTCAAGGGAAATAAAAATAAGGTTCGGGATATTTCTGAATTTCTAATCAGCAAAGGGCATCGGGACCTTACCATAAAAAAAATAAGACCGACTATTGAGGATTGTTTTATTGAACTGATGGGTGGCAGGGCAGATGATTCCTAATAGCAAGAGAAAATACAGTTATGGCTGAGAAAGTAATAATTTCGGTTGATAAGCTGGTGAAAAAGTTTGGTAATTTTACGGCAAATCATAATTTAAGTTTCCGGGTTTATACAGGAGAAATTTTTGGCTTCCTGGGACCGAACGGAGCAGGAAAAACCACGGCCGTGAGAATACTCTGCGGGCTGCTCAAACCAACCTCCGGAGTAATGAAAGTAGCAGGATATGATGTTTATACCGAATCGGAAAAAATAAAGAAAAGTATCGGCTACATGAGCCAGGGATTTTCCCTGTATCAGGATCTTTCCGTTTATGAGAACATGAGATTTTATGGCGGGATTTACGGGATGACAAAAAAGGATATAATGAGCCGTATAGATTATTTTCTCCATAAACTAGATCTTGAGGATATCAGAAATAAACAGGTTAAGAGCATTCCCCTGGGCTGGAGACAAAAGCTTGCCTTTTGTGTGGCTATTCTGCATGATCCTCCTTTGGTATTCCTGGATGAGCCTACTAGCGGTGTGGATCCGGTTACCCGGAGGCAGTTCTGGAATATGATCTACGAAACCGCCTATAAGGGTACAACTGTTTTTATTACTACCCATTATATGGATGAAGCCGAGTACTGTACCAGAGTTTCCATCATGAAAGAAGGAGAAATTAAAGCTCTGGATAAACCTAAGGAATTAAAGAGAAAATTCGGGGCAGAGAATATGAATCAGGTATTTTTAAACATTGCTGGCAGGAATAGATAGATGAGATTACTGCGGGAAGTAATAAAAAAAGAATTTCTCCATATTCTGCGGGATCCCCGGACCCTATTGATTATTTTCGGGATTCCGGTGGTACAGATTCTTCTTTTCGGCTATGTTATTACCAATGAGATCAAGGATGTCAGGATTGCGGTTTTTGATAAATCCAGGGATAATGTAACCGTGAAGCTGATAAATAAACTAACCTCTTCCGGATACTTTATCATTAGGGGTGAAATCTACAGAAAAGAAGAGATTGATACCTATTTTAAACACGGCATAGTAAAAGAAGTAGTGGTATTTGAGCCGGATTTTGCTGAAAAACTTAGACGCGATGGTGAACCGGAGATGCAGATAATCTGCGATGCTTCTGATCCCAATACCGCCAGGCTGTTATCCAATTATACCAGAGCAGTCATTCACGATTTTGTAATGGATATTAATTCCGGGACTGATCAAATTTTCGGAGTATTCCCCACTATACGAATGCTATACAATCCCGAACTCAAAGGGGTATTCATGTTTGTTCCCGGAGTCATGGCCCTTCTTTTAACTTTGATATCTGCCATGATAACGTCTATTTCCATTACCAGGGAAAAGGAATTGGGAACCATGGAGATGCTTTTGGTCTCGCCTTTTCGTCCCTTTCATATAGTTTTGGGTAAAATGGTTCCTTATATGATTATTTCATTTATCAATACAGTCATCATAGTAGTATTGGGGAACACTGTTTTCGGGCTTCCGGTGCAGGGAAATCTTTTGCTTCTCTTAGGAGAAGGAATGATTTTCATCACCACTGCCCTGTGTATCGGAGTGTTTATTTCCACTGTAACCGAAAGTCAGCTTATTGCCATGATGATTTCCCTGGTGGGATTGATGATGCCTACCATGCTGCTTTCCGGATTTATTTTTCCCATAAAAGATATGCCCCTTGTACTGCAGTATTTGAGTAACATTGTTCCGGCCAAATGGTTTATCCAAATCATTAAAAATGTGATGCTCAAGGGAACCGGGATAACCTTTATCTGGAAAGAAACGATTATTCTGGTAGGAATGACTTTGTTTTTTCTGGGATTGAGCATCAAGAAATTCAAGATACGGCTGGAGTAAATGAAAATAAAGATAAAGGATAAAGATAAAAAATTGGGTATAAGGTATAGGGTATAAGGATATAGATATCAGCACGAAGAAAAATGTATAATCTTCGTGAACTTCGTGTCCTTCGTGGTAAAATTATTAATGGATAAGGGAATGCGAATCATACAATACATTCTGCAAAAAGAATTCCTGCAGATTTTCAGGAACCGCCAGATGCTGCCCATGATATTTCTCATGCCTATTGTGCAGATGCTCATTCTGGCCAATGCTGCCACCTTTGAGCTGAAAAATATAGATATGGCAGTGGTTGACAGAGATAAGTCAGCTGATTCCAGAAGATTAATCATTACTTTTGAGGGTTCACCTTTTTTCCGGATTGAGCAGTCATTAACTCTGCCGGAAGCCCTGGAATCTATGGAAGCGGACCAAGCAGATATGGTAATGGTTATACCGGAGGATTTTGAGAAAAGTATCTATACCCAAGGTAGGACTTCTGTTCAGGTTTTTATAAATGGCATTAATCAGAATTCGGCCAGTTTGATTTACGCTTACACCGGCTCTATCATACAGGACTTTAACCGGATAATACAAACACAGTATATTAACACTGTAAATAACCGAAGAATTGAAATAAAAAACATAAGCACTTCAACAATATACTGGTTCAACCCCAAACTTAATTACCAGACCTATATGGTTCCCGGGATCCTGGTCATACTGGTAACCATAGTCGGCATGTTTCTAACCGGAATGAATATTGTCCGGGAAAAAGAGATTGGTACCATTGAACAGATTAATGTAACTCCCATCCGAAAATATCATTTTATTATCGGAAAATTACTGCCCTTTTGGATAATTGGTCTGGCGGAATTTGCTTTTGGTCTTTTCCTGG
The DNA here is from genome assembly GCA_964554015.1 of uncultured bacterium. Lineage (GTDB taxonomy): Bacteria > Zhuqueibacterota > QNDG01 > QNDG01 > CAYUAG01 > CAYUAG01. The sequence goes on along the minus strand of CAZKMO010000168.1, from coordinate 256 downwards.
GGAAATTGCTATTTAATATCCCTTTTGTGGGATCTCTCTGGCTGGTTTTTTTTGCTGCGGCCCTGTATCTGCCGGTTGTATTAGGAATGGGGCTATTTATTTCCACCGTTAGCAATACTCAGCAGCAGGCCATGTTTGTATCCTATTTCTTTATTATTATCTTTATTTTAATGAGTGGATTGTTCACTCCTATTGAAAGCATGCCGGACTGGGCCCAGGTAATGGTTAAGCTGAATCCGGTGGCCTATTTTATGGA
>CAZKMO010000167.1:0-7144 GCA_964554015.1 uncultured bacterium | reverse complement strand
CAAAACGATGATGACACCTATAATATGCAGATTCAGGGCAACGAAGATATCTACGGTTCTGATTGCTATGTAACACCTGTCAATGTACGTATTCATACCTGGCCTATAATCAAAAGAATTTACCTCCCTGCTTATCACCCCTACCGTTCACCTTATCTTTGGGGAAAATACCCCACCTGGTGGAAACGCCACCGTCCGGTAACCGTACATGTTTATAGACCCCGGATAAAAAGATATACGGCCAGAGCAGGTTTTGTTTTTACTCAAACCAACAGAATGAGACATATACACCGAATAAAATATAGAGCGAGAAGAGCAACTATTATTAAGCATAGAAGGGCACACCACCAGCGATCAGGGAGAAGAACACAATCAGGTCCTAAGCGAGTAAAAAGAAAATAGTTTAGACAATTATATTGAGTCATATCGTTCCCACGGTCTCCGTGGGAACGATTAATTACAGTACAACTAAAAATTAAAAAATAATTATACTTTACTTTCTCTTTTTAGATTTCCAAGTAAACTTTTGCATAAAACCTGCAGGTTTTTTATCTAACAGGCTGGATAATTTCTTTTTAAATTCTTTGACATCATCACTCACACTTTCCAGAATTTTACGGTTTTTGTGAAAATCAAAAATCTGAACATTTACCAGCTTGGGTTTTACATATATTTCAGGTGTATAGTCAGCAATTTGATTCTCCACAAAAGCACTTTCCATTATCTGAAAAGATATGGTTACTGATTCAAAAATCGAAGGTTTTGGATGTTTCTTGGGAGGTTCATTAGTTCCGGTAACATCGATTGCAATTAATATATCACAGTCCTTTCTGATAGCATTCATGGGAACTGGATTAATAATTCCACCATCAACCAAAACAGTATTATTTATCATAACTGGCTCAAAGATACCGGGAATAGATATACTTGCTCTTATAGCTGGTAGAATTTCACCTTTTTGAAAAAGATATTCTTTTCTATTCCAGAATTCACAGGCAATAATTTTAAGAGGAATAGGAAGATCTTCAAATTTTTTAACAGGTAAATGTTTATCAATAAAATCAATTACTCCCTTACCCTTGATCAGACCCTGATTGCTGAGAATATTCAAATCAACCATTTTTCTGATATCTAAAAGACTAACCTTTTCGGTTAATTCTTCCATTTCTTCTCCGGAAACGCCAGCGGCATAAAAACTTCCAATAATTGCTCCCATACTGGTTCCGGAAATAATGCTTGGTTTAAGCTCCAATTCATCCAGGGCTTTAATAAACTCAATGTGACACAAACCCCTTGCTCCTCCACCCCCTAAGGCAATACCAATTTTTTGCATATATTATCTTCCTTATAGGAATTATTACTACCGCAATAACATGATTTTAATAGTTTGTTTAAAATGCCCGGCCTCTATCCAGCATAAATATACTCCACTGGCTGATTGTCTACCCTTTTCACCTTTTCCCTTCCACTGTACTGTATGGGAACCGGCTGGTTGATACTTATTTACCAGGACTTTTACTTTTTGCCCCTGGCTGTTAAAAATTGCCATATCGACTTTAACTGGATGAGGTAAATCATAGGAAATTTCCGTAACCGGATTAAAGGGATTGGGATAATTTTGTCTCAAAGCAAATTTTTTCGGTATTATTTCTGTTTTATCCTCTACCTGTACTCCAGAATTAACCGTAATATGAATAGGCCGGGAATAAAGGGTGAGATCAGGAGCTTTGGTGTTGGTAATTTTGCATATATAACTGCCGGAGTCAGAAAGTGATATAGAAGAAAGTATCAAAGCTGAACTGTCCGCACCAGTAATATCAGTACTATCCTTCCTCCATTGATACTGATTTGCTGTTCCTCCCACTTCCAGGGAAAATGATAGATGCTCCCCTAAAGCAACTGTAGTATCCAACTCTTCACCCACGGAATCCTGGGGAGAATAAATAAAATTGGAAATATTTATATTAGGTTCAATATCTTCAAAGGTAAACTGATTTTGCTGAATCCACAGATTATTCAGCTGAGTCATAGTTGACAGGTCAGGAAGGTCCGTAAGATGGTTGGAATCCAGGGTAAGATCGATCAGCTTGGTTAGTAAATTAAGGGAATCGGGAACTTCACCGGTTAATTGATTATTTGACAGTTCAATTCTGGTTACTTCGGATAACTTTCCCAAAGAACCGGGAATGGGGCCCTCCAGAGAATTATTCCAAAGCCGAAGATATTGTAAACTATCCATATTACCAATAGTGGAAGGGATAGAACCGGAAAGTTGATTAATTTCCAATTCCAATACTTTACAGCACCTTAGGTTTCCGATTTCAGTTGGGATTGAACCATCCAGTTGATTATAATATAAATACAGTCCTTCCAGCAAGGTCAGATTTCCTATTTCAGCTGGAATTGAACCAGTAAGTTGATTACCAGCTAAATTGATAGAGTATAGTTCAGTTAAATTACAGATCTCCACCGGGATTGTACCGTCTAATTCATTATAACCCAGTTCCATAACGATCAGCTTGGTCAGATTACCGATCTCAGGGGGGATGGATCCAGTAAGTTCATTACTGTTAAGGTTCAGGTAAATTAGATTATTTAAGTTTTCAATGGAAGCTGGTATTGATCCGGTTAATTCATTGCTATTTAAACTCAGATATTTCAAATTGATTAAATTCCACATTTCATCCGGGATGGGACCTGTAAACTGATTGTTTCCAATTCGAATCCTCTCCAGATTGGTAAGCAGACCTATTTCAGGAGGAATTGAATCAGAAAGAGAATTGTACCACAATTCCAGTCTTTCCAGACTGTCTAACTCGCCAATTTCTGAGGGAATTATACCCACTACATTATTGTTATGCAACTCGATTTCTTTCACCCTCTCATTCGTTACTGTAATTCCAAACCAGTCTGCCACTGGACCGCTCAACCATTGGGAATTATCTGTCCAATTAGCCCCATCTGTACTTTCATAGAAAGCCACAAGTGCAAGGGAGTCTTTCTCAATACCACTCATTTCAACATTTACCTGAATGGGTCTGGAGTAAAGAGTCAGGTCAGGAGCCCGAGTATTGGTGATTTCACAACTGAAGGTTCCAGAATCTGACATTATAATCTGAGAAATAATATGGGAACTATCATCTGCTTCTGCAATCTGAATCCCATCTTTATACCATTGGTATTGATTGTATTCTCCTCCTACCTGTATGGAGAGGTCCAGGGTGGATCCGGTTGTTATCAGGGTATCCTGTTTTTCTCCTACGGAATCCTGAGGAGAATAGATGAAAGTAGAAATAGTAATATTCGGTTCAATATCTTCAAAAGTAAATTGATTTTGCTGAATCCACAAAGTATTCAGCTGAGTCATAGTTGAGAGGTCGGGAAGGTCCGTAAGACGGTTGGAATCCAGGCAAAGATCAACCAGTTTGCTTAAAAGATTAAGGGAATCGGGAACTTCACCTGTTAATTGATTATTTGACAGTTCAATTCTGGTTAGTGCGGATAACTTTCCCAAAGAACCGGGAATGGGGCCCTCCAGAGAATTATTCCAAAGCCGAAGATATTGTAAACTATCCATATTACCAATAGTAGAAGGAATAGGACCGGAAAGTTGATTATTTTCAAGCTCCAAGGTTTTGCAACGCACCAGATTTCCTAATTCAGCAGGAATAGAACCTTCAATTTGATTATTATACAATAACAGACTTTCCAGTAAAGTCAAATTACCGATTTCAGCCGGGATAGAACCTGTAAGTTGATTCCCGGCTAAGTTGAGATAATATACTTCCGTAAGATTCCCAATTTCCACTGGAATTATACCTGTTAAGTCATTAAAACCCAGTCCCAACCAGCTTAGATTGGTGAGGTTGCCGATTTCAGCCGGGATGGATCCTGCAAGTTCATTATTACTAAGATCCAGGTAGCTCAGATTATTTAAATTTCCAATGGAAGCTGATAGTGATCCGGTTAATTCATTTCTTCCCAAACTCAGATAAATCAAATTAGTCAGATTCCAGATTTCTTCCGGGATTGGACCTGTAAACTGGTTGCTTCCAATTCGAATCCAATCCAGATTGGTAAGCAGGCCTATTTCAGGAGGAAGTGAATCAGAAAGAGAATTGCTCCAGAGCTCCAGAGTTTCCAGGCTATCTAAGTTTCCAATTTCTGCAGGAATGACACCAACTAAATTATTGTTAGGTAACTCGATTTTTTTCACCCTTTCATCAGTCACTGTAATTCCAAACCAATCCGAAACAGTACCGCTCAGCCAGTTGGCATTATCTGTCCAATTATCACCTACTGTACTGTTATATAAAGCAACAAGGGCCAGAGAATCCTTCTCGATACCGCTCAGCTCCACAGAAACCTGAATAGGTCTGGAGTAAAGAGTCAGGTCCGGAGCCAGTGTATTGGTGATTTCACAACTGTAATTTCCGGAATCCGACATTACAACCGGTGTTATTGTATAGACACTGTCTTCTGCTTCGCTTATCAGAATCTCATTCTTGAACCACTGGTATTGATTATATTCACCCCCCACCTGCAGGGAAAGCACCAAGGTAGAGCCGGTTGTTACCAGAGTATCCTGTTTTTTACCCACACTGTCCTGAGGTGAATAAGTAAAAGTAGCAATGCTTATATGAGGTTCGATATCTTCAAAGGTAAATTTGTTATTCTCGATTTTTAATCCTACCAGAGTCGAGATGGAGGAAAGATCCGGCAGATGGGTAAATTGATTGTTGAACAGATTCAGTCTTTTCAAATTGGTTAGATTGATCATCTCCTCCGGAAGTGCACCGGAAAATTGGTTGCTGAAAAAATCAATATATTCCAAATGAGTTAATTCTCCGATTTCAGAGGGAATGGTACCATCAAACTGATTATTGGAGATACTCAAAATCTGCAGATTTGTCAGTTGATTAATTTCCTGAGGAAGACTTCCGAAAAGATTATTTTCATAAAGACTCAAAGACGTTAAATTGGTAAGATTAAAAATTTCTTTTGGCATAGTACCTGACAGTTGATTATCACCCAGTTCTAAACTTGTTAGTTGGGATAAATTACCCAATTCAGAAGGAATGGAATCTGTCAGCTGATTTTCATGCAGATATAATCTCTCTAATTGAAGTAAATCCCCCAGAGTTGAAGGAATAGCTCCGGAAAGCTGATTATTAATAAAATATATATGAGTTAAAGCAGTCAAGTCGCCAATCTTTGAAGGGAGATTACCCTGCAAATTATTATCTTCTAAATCTATTTTTGTTACCCGGTTTCCTGTGACGGTAATGCCATACCAGGAAGAAACCGGTCCGGTCAACCAATTTGTATTGTTATTCCAATTAACTCCGCCAGTACTGTCATACAAAGCCACTAAAGCCAAAGAATCTTGTTCCTGAACCTGACAGAGCAAGGATAAAGGCAGATAGAGTAAGAGTATACATATAAATACCAATTTATTTTTCTTCGTGGTTTTCTCCCTGTTTTGATTAAGATTATTTTTGAAGTATGAGTATTACAGTTCAGAATAACAATACAGGTATTTCTCTTAATTTATCTGTAAAATAAGACTTTATTAAATACTTTTAAAGACATGAAATACAAGTGTTGGTTAGGTAAGAATGGGCAAGTATTTCTTTTAATAATAATGTAACTAAAATAAAAATTGATCATTCTCGCCTTCCCCCAATAACTGATATAAATATATTTAAATAACTACCTTTATCATACAGGAATAAATTGCCAAAATCATCGGCGTTTTTTTCCACAAAAAACAAATTTTTCTAAAATTAAATTTCCAAGTAATTATTTTATCTTACCTAAGATAATGAATTATATAATATATACAATTGTATATTCTGGACAACATTTCAAATAACAATTATATTATCAATATAATACAGAATGATTAATTTATTGTCAAGAATTTTTATAAATAACTTTGTTTATAAATTTAACTATATCTGAAGAAATTTGAATAATCTAACAATTATTAAACCATATAATCTGTTAAGAAATATATGGTTAGTGATATTAGATTGATATAAATATTTAGGTTATTAATTTTTTATTGGTAATTTTATCCATAAAGTGTTATCTTATATTATTAAATAAAGTTTTTTGGTATGATCTAATAATGAAAATTTTATATTGAGCAATAAAAAATTTTTAATGCATAAAAAAATTGACCCATAACTATCATAAATTTATAGAAGTAATCATAATATAATTTTTAATCATTTGGCATGAAATATGCTTTTTTATAATATACTCAAAAATATTTAAAAAAACCGATGATTGGGGAACTAGTGAACAAGGTTACTCAAATACATGATCTACAAATTAAAGAATTGGTAAGGACACTTTTAATTGTTATGAAAAACAGTATTTTCTATGATAAAGCACATCCTCTCTGTACATCATCAATTAGTCAATTTTTAGAATTGCTCAAGAATTGGTTTTCTTCTTATACAACTTTACGCATAGATGTATCCCAGTATGAATTAAGAATTAATGATAATACCTATGATCAACATCAACTACATTCCAAAGAGATTGCTCAGTATCTTCACAATAGAGGTGTTCTTTCCATAATTATCAATTCCTCGGTTACCATAAAAGATCTCCAAGATTTTTTTTCCATTACTAGTTCCGATGTACAAACCCTTAAAAAAAAGGGTGGTATTTTAAAAAGCCTTCCCGTAGAATCAAATATTCAAGTAAAAGAACTTGATTACAGCTATTTTCTCTCTTTTACCACAGAAGAGTTATCTATGAAAGAAGAAGAAATCTGGGATACACTTTTTGAGATAGCCAACAAAAAACCACAAGAGAATCTACCAGAATCTAGTATGGAACTTTTACTAGATTTTTTTAAAGATACCAAAAAATCGGCAAGACTCCTCAATAAAATTTATAAAAATGCCTTAAATCAACTTTCCGGTGAGAAAACCATACAAGATATTCGCAAGGCCATGATGCAAATATCTCACTATCTAGAAAATCAGTCTCAAGAAAAGAAAAGAGAAAGTCAAATAAATATAATGTCGATACTTTTTCAACTGCATATAGACTTACTTACTTCTCTTTTTAGACATAGTAGTACTAAGGATCCTGCAAATTTAAGTGAAGAAATAATTAAAAAATT
>CAZKMO010000166.1:0-7152 GCA_964554015.1 uncultured bacterium | reverse complement strand
TATATACCGGGCCTCCTCATCGGCAAATAGGGGTTTAATTTTTTTAGTTTTAGGGTGAAAATAATGGAGTATATTTTTATTAGGAGGGAAGAAGGTAATTATTCCTCCCATTTCCGTGGTCATGGAAGCAATGGTTATCCTCTCATCCCTACTCAGGGTCTCAATATATTCTCCTTCCAACTCAGCTGCTTTCCCCAACAATCCAGCTGCCCCCAGATTTTTCAATAAGAAAAGGATTATATCCTTGGCACTGACCTCAGCCCTGGGAATGCCATGTAATACTATCTTTACCGTAGGAGGAGTTTTAAACCATATTTTTCCATCAGACCAGACTGCCGCCATATCCCTGTCCCCCATGCCCTGTCCAAATGCGCCTATGGCTCCCACAATATTGGCATGGGAATCCGTGGAGACCAGGGTGCCCCCTGGTACCACCAGTCCCTGGTCAATGGCAACATGGGTGCCGATTCCGGATTGGATATCATATACCCGGATTCCTCGCTCCCGGGCAAATAATCGGCACCGGTGCTGATTTTCTGCATACTGCTGATTTGAACCGCCCGGATTACAGTCAAAGGTGAAAAAGGTTTTCTCCGGATCATCTATAACCAAATTATGGGAATATATATTTTCCACCACATTGGCTCCCCCAAAATCCCGGGCAATGCGGACATCTATGGTTATTTCTGCGGTATCACCCGCCTGTACTCTCTTAGCACTATGGTGAGAAAAAATCTTTTCAATTACAGTCTGACCCATGCATTCCTCTTTGAGTTTTAAAATTTAGAAGATAGAGTGTGGAAGTAGAAAGGATAAAAGATAAAGGATAAAGGATAAAATAAAAAAATATTCACATTTCTGAAAAAAATTTACATTTATGCCAACAGTTTTATCTTTTTTCTTTTATCTTTTGTCTTTTTTCTTCATCCCTCTCTAAACAACTGACCACTGACCTCCGACCTCTGGTCTCTGACTTCTGATTTCTGACTTCTGTCCTCTCTCTTCTTCTCTATTCGATCAGTAACCCCTTTTCCAGCTTAACCAGAGGATTAAAAGCAGCAAAATCTGCCTGATGAATAAAAACAGTCTCTATGGTCTGGGGTCGGCCTTCGCCCTCAGTGGAATGACACACAATAATATTAATAATGGATTCAGGCAGGTCGCACTCTGCTGCCAGGATTCCCCCGCTGATGGGATGTCGGGAGTATTTGCCGGACAGACTTTTCTGATAACCGCCCTTGCCGTCAGCTTCTATCTCCATTAATTTACCCACATCATGTAAAAGACCGCCGGCATATAAGGTATCAAAATCGATCTGATAAGGCATCTGGTTATAATTTTCCAGCTGAGCCCGGGCCAGATGAACTGCCCCTTCGGTTACGGCTATGGTATGTTCAATAAAATTTACTCCTTTGCTATCCACCAGCAAGGTAAAGGGCATTTTCTCTAATTGATCAATACTCTCCCACTTTCCCCGGTTGCATCCTTTAACCCAGGTTTGCACCACTTTTTCCCTTAATTCCTTGTCTTTTATTTTTTCCAAGTGGTCCTTAAATACTCGCTCGATATCTTGCTTTGTAATCATTGTTCTGCTTCTCCGGATAAAATTAACTTTATTTTTCCAGTATTTCAAAATTCTCTCGATATCCGCATTCTTTCTTCAAATAATTCAGGGTAATAAAAAGAACATCTCCTTGCTTCTGCTCCAATATTTCTCGGATCAACTCCTCTTTTACCTCTTGCAAGGGACGTTCTTCTTTTTTTCTTTCCATTACTTTGATTATGTGATAACCGTAACTGGTTTCTACTATATCACTGATTTTTCCTACCGGTAAATTAAAGGCAGTCAGGTCAAAGGGCTGAACCATGTCACCTCTTTCAATATTTTCGTATAATCCGCCCTTAGTGTTGGATCCCGGATCTTCGGAATAGGTGTTCGCCAGCGTGGCGAAATCATGCCCTGAGCGGGCCATTCCTAAAACCCGTTGTGCTTTATTAAAAATATTCCTTTTTTCCGATTCTGATTTTCCCTGGGTCAGGAATAAAATATGCCGTACAGTAGCGGTTTTATCCCTGGAATAAAATTGCTGCAATTCGGAATCTAACACCAGTTCCTTGGTTAAAATATAGCGATTGATAAAAGAGTGAATCTTCAATCCATCCCTGAGATTTCCGGTCACATACTCCTCTGATAATCCCAGGGAATCAATAACCGAAAGATACTTTTCCTTGCCGCCGTATTGCTGATAAAGCATCTCTTTACGGGCCTTAACACTGTCCTCTGGAACCGTAATCCCCTTTTCTATCGCCTTTTCCAAGAGAATCAGGTTTTCTGCCTTTTGCGCTGCAAAAGCCTCCACAAAATTAATAACATAATCCTTTCTTTCCTTAATCACTCCCAGGCTGTTTAAGAAATCGCTGAACTGCTGATACAAGTCAGGCATAATATCGCCGTTATACACTGAAAAAGTATTGGTTGAGATCAATTCAACCGGTGAATCAGGATCCAAAACTTCCAGATCCAGCGAGTCGGACATGTTCTTAAAAAAGGAATATATCTCACCCTCCCGGTCAAAGGGAGGTGAATACGAACCCTGGCAGCAGCAAAAAAATAAAAATATTAATGTAATAACTACTATTTTCTTCCCCATGATATCTCCTTTCTGGAAATGCATTGCCAACCGGAAATCACCTTGAGACCCGACAGTTCACCACTGGTATCTCGGCCCAGCAGGTGGTGTATTCGGGTGATTTCATCTCTCTTTTCATAGCCCAGGGATTGGTAAAACCGACCGCTGCCAGCCTGATTTTGTCTCTTCCCCGGAGGCTGTTTATGCGATCCATTACCTGGGTAATTTTTTTTCTTTTCTCAAGTACAACCTGGTCGGTAAATAAATTCTGCTGAATGTGATCAGCCGATACCAGCTGCGTCAATAAAACGCCCGCTTTTTTGTATTTATACCCCGGCTTGAATATCTGATCCCCCAGGCTGCAGGCAGTCTCGGTAATTTCCCTGGTATTGTTGCAGGGGGCGGGAAGACGTATCTGTTTATAATTGGCATACTGGGGCCCCTTTTTGAAAGGGTTGGTGGTCATAAACACCATTACCACCGAAGCCGCTGATCCTTGTTTTCTTACCTTCTCGGCACACCGGGTGGCATACTCGGTAACCGCAGCATGCATTTCATCTTTTTTCTCTATGGGTCTGCCAAAAGATTTAGAGGTGCAGATTGCCTTTTTGGGGGGAGGAGTCTGTTCCAAATCAATAACCGATTTTCCCCTCAGCTCCAATAAGAGCCTTTCCCCCACCACTGTCATTTTTTCGGCAATCCATTTCCTGTCCGCATATTTAAGCTGCCTGGCATTGGCAATCCCGTTTTTCTTGAGCATTCTGGCATACCGGCGTCCCACTCCCCATACCTTTCCGATCTCAACGGTTTCCAGGATCCCGTCCATATCAGGATGCTGTACTATATTCATCACTCCTCTCTGATCTTCTCTCATCTTGGCAACCCGGTTGGCTACCTTGGCCAGGGTCTTGGTTTCGGCAACTCCTATGGAAACAGGAATGCCTGTCCACTGCAGTACGGTGCGCTGTATCTTTTCCGCATATTTTTGGTAATTATCTAGGGACAGGTTATCCAGGCGCAGAAAGGCTTCATCAATGGAATAAATCTCAATTCTGTCCGTAAACTGCTCCAGGGTCTGCATTACCCGGCGGGACATGTCTCCATACAAAGCGTAGTTGGAAGACAGGACTGCGATCCCCTGCTTTTTTATCAGGTCTGCACATTTAAACAAAGGGGTACCCATGGCAATGCCTAATTTTTTTACCTCCTGGGAGCGGGCAACTATACATCCGTCATTATTGGACAGCACCACAGCGGGGCGCCGGGTCAGAAAGGGATTAAACACCCTTTCACAGGAGACATAAAAATTATTGCAATCAACCAGAGCAAATATGGGAAATTCTTGCTTCATAATTATCCAACTTTTTTCAATTTATGCTCAAATACTATAAAAAAATAATACTAGGTTATTCTCTATAGTGATGTAGATTAATAAAAATTTAACTTGCCACAGATTTACACAGATTAACACGGATTTAATAAATAAAATGCTTAAACTCAAATTTTAATTTGCTAAAATTCATTGCCTCTATTTTTTTATATCGTAACATTATATCTGTACTTCATCCGTGTTAATCCGTGGCAATATTAAATAAAACACATCACACTTTATGAATAACATAGGTAACAATACCCCAGATCATAAGTTCCATGTCCCCGGTTATTTCCAGGGGTTCGAAATCCGGGTTTTCCGGTAATAAATAAAGCTTTCCTTTTATTTTACCGATCTTTTTTACGGTTAGCTCGCCATCCAGGGCTGCCACCACCACCTTATTATTGGCCGGCATTTCCCCCCGGTCCACAACCAGAATATCACCATCGTGAATTCCTGCATCCAGCATGGATTCCCCTTCTACTTCCACAAAAAAGGTAGCGGCAGGACGCTTGATCAAGAGATCGTTGAGATCCAGCTGCCGGGTGATGTAATCCTCGGCCGGAGAGGGAAAGCCTGCCGATACCCGGGAGGAGTAAAGAGGAATCTCCCGTTTGGTGTCGGTGGAGGCATAAAAAATTTTCTTTATTCTCAATTGATTTTTTCTGTACATGGTTCTTCCCCTTGTTTATAACTGCTCCACCTTGTACCCTTTCTCCTCCAAAAGAGAAAGCACTCCTTCCTCCCCTAAAAGATGAGCCGTGCCTGTGATGATCAGGCTGTTTTGATCCCCCTTTAGTAAGGATTCGATGGTACCTATCCATTTTTGGTTTCTTTGGACCAGAAAGGTATTATAAATATGGGGATAATCCTTAAAGCTTTTTAAAACCATTTCTTCCAGTTGGGTAGTCTCGCCTGCTGTCCAGAATTCTACCATTTTCTCCAGTTCTTCCTCCATAAGGTCTATTTCATCCAGGGTTTGCTGCACTATAGCTTCCTGGTCCTCCAGATTCAGCTCAGCAAAAAGGTTGATCTGGAAGTCTAGGGTTTCCAGGCCCAGCACCGGTTTTTCATCTTCTTTGGCCTTGGTGAAAAAATGGTTATCAATTCCATAGTCGGGATCAAATCCCAGCTGCCGCACCTTAAGAGTCATAAGACTGACCGCAAAAAACCAGGGTTCGAACAGGGAAAACTGGGAAATGTCGACGCCTGTCTCCTTTATTTCCCGGGCCGCCCGTTCATACACTTCCGGGCTCAGCCTGTTTTGCAAGGATTTTCCGTCCTTGGCCATGGCTTTCATCATTATTTTCTGTTGGAGGCGGGGAGACTGGCTGCTGTCCAGGTTAACCTCGAAAACCACTATCTGAGCCTGATTATAAGCATCTTCAATGACCGAATTTAAGGGGTAATTCTCTTTTTTAAGCATATGGATCGATCCCAGGAAATAAGTAGTGCAGGTTTCCGTTTCCACCTTCCAGAGACAGCTTTTGTCTTGCCCGGATACCGGCAGCTGCAGCCAAAACAGCAATACTAACCAAAAAGCACCCGCTTGAAATATTCTCGATTTTCCAAACTTCATTATTATTCCTTTTTATCCATTATTTTTTTTTGTATTTTGTATTTTTTCTTTTATTTTTAATTTTTCTCTTTTATTTATTTTCCGTATAAAACAATTATGATTTCACCACGAAGGGCACGAAGTTCACGAAGGTTTTATACTATTTAGTTCTTACTTCGTGTTCTTCGTGATCTTCGTGGTTTATATACTTAGACTGCTCTCAATTCTTAATTCATAATTCTCAATTCATAATTGTAAACACCAATAGTATCAAAGAAAATAATAAAATACCGCCGATATCTTGGGGCCGCTGAAATCCTCCACTCCGGCCAATTCTTCCTTGAATGTGACATAGGAATAGGTGCAGGAAATTCCCAGCCCGCATTTCCGGGCCAGGGCGATATCAAAACCGGCTCCCAGATCACCTCCCCATCCGGCTCTGGCCTTGGTTATTTTGGGCCCCAGGGGGGTGGTCTCATTCTCAACTCCCCAATAAACCCCTCCGCCGTAAAGAACATAGGCTGACAGGAAAGAATCCGGCACCAGCCAGTATTTCAAAATTAGTCTCACCGGATGAATAACCAGGGAGTGCACTTTTTCCACTTCCTCCACATCCCGGAGGGACCAGTAAGCAGCCGATAGCTTGACACCCAGGTTTCCCACCACCGGCAGGTAGAAAGCTAATCCCACATAAGGGGTGGCCCCGGCTTTACCGAAGGTATCGAAACTGGGCTCATTGTTGAGGGTATTGGGCTGCCAGTTACCGATTTCCAGGGATAAGGAGCTTCTGTCCGATATCATTATACCCTGGGCTTGAGCAACACCTGCTCCTAAAAAAACCATTAAAATTGCCCCCCACAGCAGAGGGAACCTGAATAAATCTTTCTTACTCTTATACAATAAAAATCTCATAAAAATCTATCCTGTTGCTCCTTCTCATTCCTGCTTCCCGGCCGGCTTAAAACCCATGGATTTTCCCGGCTGGCCCACCGCCTTGATTTCACCGTACTGCTTCTCGAACTTTTCTATATTATCCTGCAGTGCTATACAAAACGACTTTATGTGCTGGGGTGTCATTATTATGCGGGAATACACCTTGGCCTTGGGCACGCCCGGGACCATGCGGGTGAAATCCATGACAAACTCCGCCGGGGAATGGCTTATAAGGACCAGGTTGGAATAAATTCCTTCCGCTTCCTTATCCCCCAGCTCGACATTTACCTGACGCTTGCCTTTGTTTTGATTCATTAATTTATCCTTTCTTTAGCTGCCTTTGGGTAACATTTTTCATAGTAGTCTATTATAATCAATCACATTATCAAAGTCAAGGGGGGTGGTGGGTGTGGGTGGGTGGAAGAATTAGCTTTTAAGCAAGGAGAAGTAAATTAAAGATTAAAGATAAAAGATAAAGGAAAAAAGATAAAACAAAAAAAGCTTGCTCTGAGTATTTCGATTAACTCAGTACAGGCTTTGTCGAAGGGATAAAACAAATTACTTATAACTGGGTGGATACCCTGATACCTCGTTCCCAGCCTTTGAGACTGTGTGAAAACCACGAAGTTCACGAAGAACACGAAAAAAATTAGTTGTAT
>CAZKMO010000165.1:0-7159 GCA_964554015.1 uncultured bacterium | reverse complement strand
AGAAAAGGTTTGCCGTATACTCCTATTTGTCCGATTCTTTTTTTAAGAGAATCCCTTTCTATGGTTAATTGTATAATATGAGTGGTAGTATCGTAAGATATAATGTCATCATAAAATATTACAGGACCGTCAATAAGGGGGGCAGTTTCAATATCAAAATTCTGATATGTCAAGTCGGAAGTGGTTTCCAATTCAGTGGAATAAATACACAATCCTTCCCCTGATTCTTCCTGTTTATTTCCTGAAAATGGATTATCTTTACTTATGGTGCAGGAATGAATAAAAATTATTAGGAAAAAAAGTAATATTGATACTATTAAATAATTATTTTTACTTATGATTATTCCCCTCTCATTATTTTTTTATCATTTTTATCAGGATCGATATTGTGTTACTCTCTCCTTTATATCCCTTATTCCCCCTATTACCCAATTACCTAATTACCTTTTCATTCTAATAAAAGTTCAATCCTGTTTCTCCTCCATCAATTCCCGGGAATACTCTTCCAGTTGTTGTTCAACAGCCTGCCGATCGGTTAGCTGGAATATTTCATTTTTAACTTTATGGTTTTCCGGGATTCCCCTTAGATACCAGTTTATAACTTTACGCATTTCTTTTAAGCATTTTGATTCTTCCTGGTAATAACTAAAAGCCATACGATAGTGCTGCAGACAGTATTCAATCCGCTGCTGGTAATCAGGTTCCGGTAGTTGTTTTCCGCTTTTCAGGAGATGGTTTATTTGTTTGAATATCCAGGGCCTTCCCAGACTACCCCGGCCTATCATCACATAGTTACACCTGGTTTGTTGCAGCATACGAAGCGCATGTTCCGGAGTAAAAATATCGCCGCTTCCGATTATCGGTACTGATACGTGTTCCTTAACTTCTCTTATCAAATCCCAGTCTGCTTTTCCCTTGAATCCATCGGTCCTAGTCCGGGGATGAATGGTTATGATACTGACTCCTTCCTGTTCCAGAATTTGGGCTATCTCAATACAGTTAATACTGTCATTATTCCAGCCGGAGCGGATCTTGGCACTCACAGGGAGGGATACGGCTGAAACCACAGCTTGTACAATTTCAGCTATTTGTTGAGGATATTTCATAAGAGCGGCACCAGCGCCTTTTTGAATCACCTTTTTTACCGGACAGCCAAAATTTATATCGATAATATCAGGATTATGCTGTTCAACAATAACCGCAGCTTTGCCCATAATCTGGGGATCATTTCCAAAAATTTGGATACCAAGGGGCCGTTCCCGATCAAGAAACTTTAAGTACTGTTTGGTCTTAGCGTTATTATAGAGCAGTCCGTCCGCACTCACCATCTCGGTAAATACCAGTGAAGCTCCGTTTTCCACTGCCATAAGCCGGAAAGGGATATCAGAGATACCAGACAGGGGAGCCAGTACCGCTTTTCCTTTTAGGTTGATTTGCTGGGAAGATTTTATTCCTTCGACTTCGCTCAGGACATGCTTTTTTCTTTTTTCTTTTATCTTTATATGACTTTTCCCCGCTTATTTTTTTGTTATTTATGAATTTTTCAAATCATATTAAATATATCATTTTTCCGGTATAAACTGATTCCATTTAGCTTTATCCGGTTTAGGGGTCAATAGACTAATTACAATAAGCAGAAAAAGAGAACTGAACAAGGCCGGATAAACGGCTGGTATTCCCAGAAGCTGGTGTCCGGTTATTTTACTGGCTGTTTCCCAGAAGATGGTAACCGCCATTCCGGATAAAATGGATAGATTGCCTGCCAAGGCCGTGGCTCTTTTCCAGAAAAAGGTTGCCATTAGAGCCGGAGTAAGTCCGGCGCCGTAAATGGTATAGGCTGCATAAGCGGCTTTTAAAATTCGGGGATAAAATCCAATAAGTGCGTAGGCCAACCCTCCTAATATAATCAAAGAAATTCTGCTGCCGATCACCATTCCTTTATCAGATATATCCGGTTTTATAAAACGCTGTACTATATCCCGCATAATATTGGTAGACGGAACCAGCAAAAAACTGTTAGCAGTGGATATGACAATGGCAACAATAGCAGCCAGAAGAATACAGCCGACTGCAACCGGGACTCCTTTATGGGCAACCAACAGAATAATCTTACCGGATTCATTAGTAGAGAGTCCTTTAAAAATACTGCTTCCCATAACAGCCAGACTTTGGATAGCTATTCCCAGAATGATGATTCCTATCAAAAATATTACTACAGATTTTTTTGCCTCTTTTTCATTTTTGGCAGAAAAGAATCTCTGATACATATTGGCATTGGCCAAAGCCAGCAGCAGGGTAGGAACAAAATATCCCAGGGCAGCAACCAGGGTCATATTACCCAGGATAAGATGGTCCCTGGGAGATACATTTTCAGCTATGTTGGGAATTCCACCTCCTGTTTTGATCAGAAAGGGAAGGGCAATAAAAACTCCGGTAATGATCACTATTCCATTTATTATATCAAGATACGCTACTGAGAGCATACCGGCAGTGAGGGTGTAAATTATAACAAATATCGCCATAAAAAGCATGGCCGTATCAGGAGAGATTTTTCCATCAGAAATGATATTTATTATCCAGCCGCCACCCCGGAACTGATAACTCACAATGGTTATATAAGCAACAATAGTGGTCAGAGTAGCCAGCATACGAGCCCATTTATTATACCGTACTTCCAGAATATCAGGAACGGTAAATTGACCAAACTTTCGCACTCG
The DNA here is from genome assembly GCA_964554015.1 of uncultured bacterium. Lineage (GTDB taxonomy): Bacteria > Zhuqueibacterota > QNDG01 > QNDG01 > CAYUAG01 > CAYUAG01. Next base: position 4,442 of record CAZKMO010000165.1, on the reverse strand, counting down.
GGCGGCAATAAAGAAAACCAGAATAAATCCCACCCAGCCACCTGCACTGCCGATGAGAGAGGTATATCCGTGATTATAGGAAAGATCAGCAACACTGAAAATATCTCCGGATCCAATCCAGGTGGCGAGTAAGGTTCCGGCCAGTACGGGTGCAATCAATCTTCTGCCGGCAACCAGAAAGTCCTCTTTGGTTTTTATTTTTTTTGCCAGAATTATACCTACTGTCAAGAGCAGAATGAGATATCCTGCTATAGTATACAGATAAGCCATATTTTATCCTTTGTTTATCAAAATAGAGTTCATACTAACATAAGTAATATAAAAAAAATAGTCAATGATAGAGAATAAAAATTATTTTATTGATTTTAGTTGTTTTTTTTAATATTTTTGGTAAAAATATGGTACGTAGTAAACTAAAGGATAACTGGTATGACGAAAAACCAGGAAGATACGGAAATTTTTTTTCAGAATCTTCAGAGATATATCTGGGGTAATATTTCTGAACCATTTTCGGAAAAGGTGATAGAATTGGCTTATGAGCCTCAGAATGTAGGTGAGATTGAAGATCCGGATGGTTTTGCCCGGATCAAAGGTTCTTGTGGTGATACCATGCAGATTAGTTTAAGACTGAATAAGGGGATTATATCCGAGATAAAATTTTTATCAGATGGATGTGCGGCCACTACCGCCTGCGGAAGCGGTATTACTCTGCTGGTTAAGGATAAAACACCCGAGCAAGCCCAAAAAATCACCTCATCAGATCTTCTGGATTTTTTGCAAGGATTACCAGATTCTCATACCCATTGTGTTAGGTTAGCAGTTAAAACTTTTTATAAAGCACTGGAAAGTGTTAATAACCATCAATAAATAAGGAGGAAACACATGATTGACAAGTTAAAACAGTTATTAGGTAAAGAAGCGGATGATCTTCTCAACTATACGTGTAAAACCATCACTAAAGACAAACTTCATCTGCCCGGACCTGATTTTGTAGACAGAGTCTGGGTTGATTCAGATAGACCCGCCCCTGTCTTACGTAATCTTCAATTGTTGTTTAATACCGGACGTTTAGCAGGTACAGGATACCTTTCCATACTTCCGGTTGATCAGGCAATTGAACATACGGCAGGAGCTTCTTTTGCTCCCAATCCTATTTATTTTGATCCAGAAAACATAATTAAACTGGCCATTGAAGGAAACTGCAACGGTGTAGCATCTACTCTGGGAGTACTTGGTTCAGTGGCTCGAAAATACGTCCATAAAATTCCTTTCATATTAAAATTAAATCATAATGAACTTCTTACCTATCCCAACAAATATGATCAGGTACTTTTTGCCAGGGTTGAACAGGCATTCAATATGGGAGCAGTGGCGGTAGGGGCGACTGTTTATTTCGGATCCCCGGAAAGCAATAGACAATTGGTGGAGATTTCCGAAGCCTTTCAGTATGCTCATGAATTAGGCATGGCCACTATACTCTGGGCATATCTACGTAATTCTGCCTTCAAGACCAAGGATAAGGATTATCACCTCGCCGCTGATCTGACCGGACAGGCAAATCACCTGGCTGTAACCATTGAGGCTGATATTGTCAAGCAGAAACAACCTCAGAATAATGGTGGATTTGAATATCTCAAATTCGGCAAAACTCACCCCAAGATGTATAAAGAATTATGTACTGACCACCCTATAGATTTAACCCGCTATCAGGTAATAAATTGTTATATGGGAAGAGCTGGTTTAATAAACTCAGGTGGTGCTTCCGGTGAAAATGATCTGGCTCAAGTAGTAAAAACTGCGGTTATTAATAAACGAGCGGGCGGTATGGGATTGATTACCGGAAGAAAAGCCTTTCAAAAACCCATGAAAGAAGGCTTGGAGATTATGAAGGCCCTGCAGGATGTGTATTTAAGTGATGAGATTACAGTAGCTTAATTAACCTGTTTTTTTTATTTTTGAGGCGGGCAGCGTAACTGTCCGGCAGCTGACTTATAAATGCTGGTCGATTATTAAGCAATTAAAAGTTAATTGTTAGATTTCTCATTTTCCGGCAATAAGATGTTAGAAGTATCTGTTATGAATATGAAAATGGGTTTGATTTGCTTCATGGTTTAGGAACAACTGGATGATTAAATGAGCGAAACTATACATATACGATATGGCGAATTAAAGGATGTAGAAACCTTATGCAATTTTGGTATTGCTTTAGCAGAGGAAACTGAAAACAAAACCTTGAATCCGGAAGTGGTCAGTAAGGGAGTTCAGAATCATATTACTGATAGGGACACAGGATTTTATCTGGTGGCTGAATGTGAGGATAGAATAGCAGGAACACTTATGATTACCCTGGAGTGGAGTGACTGGCGCAATGGATTTTTCTGGTGGATACAAAGTGTTTATATCCATCCTGAATTCCGCCGTCAGGGAATCTTCAGAAAATTATATAATAAGGTGAAATCTTTGGCTGAACAACAGAAAAATGTATGCGGATTACGGTTGTATGTTGACCAGGATAATCATCCTGCCCTGCAAACCTATAAAGCTATGGGAATGCAAAAAACAAACTATCATTTATATGAAATGGAGTTTTGGTCATGAGAAAGATTATATGTTTAGCGGTTTTTTTGATACTTTCAGTATCAGTATCAGCTGAAAATTATCTTATTAACGGAGGGCAGAAATCCAAAATAAATTATCAGCTGCTGCAGACCCTTGAGCCCGCTGCCGGAATTAAAGTATTAAAAATGAATCTGGTGGTTCCGCAGTCCTTCTCTTCTCCCACCTATAATCAGAAGATTGAGGATATGCACATTGATATTGATATTCAACCTGATAAAAGAAAAGAGTCAGAAGATAAACGGGGCAATACAATTATTGAGCTGCAGTGGAAAAAGCCGGCATCTGTCATTCATATTACCATGAATATTGCGGTGACCACCTTTACCAAACTGGAGACCATTCAATCCCAGGCCCCCTTTCCCTTAATCATCCAGGAAAGAGACCTAAGGGAGTATCTGACTTGTACTGATTTGGTCCAATGTGATAACCAACAGATTACATTGAAAGCTGAAAGCATCACTGGTAAAGCAGAGACAGAATTTGATGCAGTGCAGCAGATTTTAACCTGGATAATAGACAATATGCGTTATGTAACTCCCCCGGAGCAGTACGATGCCCTTTATTCCTTTAATTCCGGGAAAGGTAATTGTCAGAATTATTCCCATCTGGCTGCAGCCTTTATGCGGGCAGTTGGAATTCCGGTGCGTATCGTTAATGGCCTTACGTTGAAGAAACCCTTTACCGTTAATATGGATTCCGGTGATTTCACTTTTAAGATGGGGCAGGGCCGCCATTCCTGGATTGAGGTTTATTTTCCTGATCTGGGCTGGGTGCCCTTCGATCCTCAGCAGACAGAGCTTTTTGTTTCCAATCGCTTCATCCGTATCGAGGTGGGCCTTGACAATCAGGAAACGGTTAATGACGGGCTTATCCGCTGGGTTCGCTCCAACGGAGGAAAAGCCAGCCCCCGTTTTCAGGAAGTAATAGAGGCTGATTTTGTCACTGATAATATCCGGTTGGCCTGTACAAAACAGGATTACGGTCCCCAGAAAATGCTGCTCAGCCCGGAAGTTAGAGCAACTTTTCAGGAAATTTCTATACCCAAACCTCCGCCACCTGAAAAAATACCGGATAAGGATCTGAAAGAGTTACAGTTCACTAAAAAATTTATTTTTGGCAATGTGGATTTTCCCCGGAAGATCAATTTTGCTTTTAATACCAGTGGTCCGGAAAAGAAATCAACTGATGAATATATGATAAAGAAAAATTTTATGGTAGAAACCGCAGAGTATGTCACCACCAAAATGACCCAGTATGCCCAGATTTTTGTCCTCCCCAAACCGGTTAAAGTAAAAGATATAGGATTAGCCCTGCATACATTCGGAGGAAGCGGGCAGTTATGGCTGGAATTAAGAAGCGATAAAAATGGAAAGCCGGGGGAGGTGATTGCTACCAGTGATTTTTTACATTTGCAGGATATTCCTTCCCAAGCTGGCTACGACTGGGTGGAGTTTGATTTATCCCAGGAAGAATTGACCCTGCAGCCCGGGGAATACTGGATCAGTCTGGGATTTACCGGCAGTCCCATTGTAAACTGGTTTTATACTTACGGCAAACCGGTAGGCCCGGTAGAAGGAACCCGGTATAAAAGTGTGTATTCGGAAGACTGGAGCGGGGCTCTGGCTTATGAATTTAATTATAAGATTGAGGGGTTGACAGTAAAATAAGGTTTTTAAACATTCGGACATTCATTCACTATATAAACCCTGACAGGGTTTTGAGAACCCTGTCAGGGTTTTTTGTTTTTGAGGATTTTAAATTAAAATATCCTGTTCATCCTGTCAACAAGTTATTTATATGATATATAGACGCTAACCTTCTTC
>CAZKMO010000164.1:5053-7182 GCA_964554015.1 uncultured bacterium | reverse complement strand
CAAAAAAAATATCACCACTAATCAATTAATGAAGTGTAATAATTATATTATAATAATTTAATTATAAAATGTCAAGTAAAAAACACCGAATCTAATCACATGTGATTAAAAAAAACTAAAAAGTCTAATTTAAACAATAAGTAAAATATATAATCTTAATAAAGTCCCATTTCCCAATGAGATTCCGAATCGGAATCCCAAATGATGTGTTTAGGGAAGGATCTTTTTAGTCATCTTGATCGTTCCAGGATTCTACTCCGAAATGAATTATTATATAGGGCTGACCCTTCTTTCTTTTCAGGATTGTCTCAGACCCTTATATTGTCACCCTGAGTGGAGTCGAAGGGTGACAAGTCTAAAAGAATAACATGCCTCGACTCCGCTCGGCATGACACCTTTGTACAATATCAATCTCTTAGGATAGCCCTGACCGGAAATTCCCACTTAACCCATCCCTTGCATTTCTACCCCCGCTTACGTACATTATTCTCATGGCGGAAAAACAAAACATCCTGGAACTGGAGATCGAAGATCTGGCCTACGGAGGCCAGGGAGTGGCCAGGCAGGATAATTTTGTCTGGTTTGTGAAGGGCGGCCTTCCCGGTCAGAAAGTTAAGGCGCATATCAGAAAAAAGAAAAAAAGCTACGGGGAAGCGGTCATCGATGAGGTGATCGAACCCTCACCCCACCAGATAGAAGCCCCCTGTCCTTACTTCGGCACCTGCGGTGGCTGTCAGCTCCAGCATCTGGAATATGAAACCCAGTTGTTATACAAGACCAAACAAACCAGGGAGATCCTGCACCGAATCGGAGAGGTAGAAGATCCACCGGTACTTCCCACTATTGGCTGTGAACAGCAGTATCATTACCGCAATAAAATGGAATTCAGCTTTTCCAATAAAAGATGGTTCATGTCGGAAAACGATAACCGGAAGCCTAAAGATTTTGCCCTGGGAATGCATGTGCCCAAACGCTTCGACAAAGTTCTGGACCTGGACTCCTGTCTGCTCCAGTCGGATACTGCCAATAAGATATTAAACACAGTTAAAAAACTGACCTGGAAATCCGGACTGCCTGCCTATGATACCAGAAAACATATCGGAATCTGGCGTTTTCTGGTAATCCGGCAGGGAATGAACAGCGGGGAGCTAATGATAAATCTCTATACTTCTGGTCAGTGCCAGGCCCACTTTCAAAAAGTAATAGACACAATGTCATCCCATATACAGAAAGAACATCCTGAAATCACTTCTTTTATCCATACTGTAACCGATAAAAAAGCCCAGGTTGCCCAGGGTGATTACTCCCAGGTGTTTTACGGGAAAAATGAGATCACCGAAAAAATCGGGAATAAAAAATTCAGCATTTCCCCGGAAGCATTCTTCCAGACTAATTCCTTCCAGACAGGCGTATTATTCGACACCATTACCTCTCTGGCCGATTTTAAGGGAAATGAAACCGTTTTTGACCTTTACTGCGGAACCGGTGCCATTGGAATAACCATTGCGGATAAGGTTAAAAAAGTACTGGGGCTGGAAGTCATGGAATCCGCAGTTGAGGATGCGGTAAAAAATGCTGAGCTGAATGATCTCAGCAATATTCATTTTCATCAGGTGGATATGAAAGAAATCCTGAGTAAGATCGGGCAATGGAAGGGAGAATCCCCTGAGCCGGATGTGGTAATCCTGGATCCTCCCCGGGGAGGCACGCATCCCAGCTCTGTCCAGGGACTGTTAAAAATGGCCCCGGCTAAGATAATTTATGTTTCCTGCAATCCGGCCATACTGGCCCGGGATCTGAATATATTGGGTAAGGAATATTCCCTGAAAACCGTGCAGCCGGTGGATATGTTTCCCCATACCGGGCATATTGAAATTGTAGCAGCACTGGACCATAATTGACCATGATTAGTATGATTAACTTGATTACCATGATTAACCCTGATTAAACCGTGATTGACCATGATTAGTATGATTAACTTGATTACCATGATTAACCCTGATTAAACCGTGATTGACCATGATTAGTATGATTAACATGATTACCATGATTAAACCATGATTAGTATGATTAACATGATTACCATGATTAGTATGATTAACATGATTACCATGATTACCATGATTAAA
>CAZKMO010000164.1:1721-4953 GCA_964554015.1 uncultured bacterium | reverse complement strand
CATGATTACCATGATTAGTATGATTAACATGATTACCATGATTACCATGATTAAACCATGATTAGTGATATGAAAAAAAATATTATAGAATTCTGGCAGGATTTACAGGATGAACAGGATTAAAGAAAATTTTAAATATATTGAGGATAATATACTGGGAAGAGGGGGGAACTATCTTCTAACCTCTATCTTCTAAAAACTGATAATAATAAAATAAACATTATGAAAGTCAAACAATTAATAATTTTTCTTCTTCTGACCAACAGCACCTCTCTCTTTTCGGAAGTGACGGCAGAAAAACTCATGATTCCCATGCGGGATGGAGTACGCCTGGAAGCCACCCTGTACAAACCTTCCCTGGGAAATGGACCCTGGCCGGTTATTCTGGAACGCACCCCTTATAAAGATTCCTACCTGTTGAACAGCATTTCAGAAATATTACTGGCCGATTTTTACCAGTACTGCCTGGTAGTACAGCACACTAGAGGACGGTATAAGTCAGAAGGAGCGGATTCGGTGTTTTTTCAGGACGGCTGGGGAGGTAAGCAGGATGGGTATGACACCGTGGAGTGGATTGCGGAGCAGTCTTGGTGCAACGGAAAAATCGGTATGATAGGCGTTTCCGCTTCCGGAATCACCGGATACCTGACTGCCGGGGCCAGTCCGCCCCATCTTACCTGCTCTGTTATAATGGTGGCTGCCTCCAATATATATGAACAGGCCCTTTTCTATGGGGGAGAGTTCCGCTATAATCTGGTGGAAAAATGGCTTAAGCAGCAGGACGCCGAGCATTTGATTGACTTTTTTACCCAGCATCCCCTTTATGAACCGCTGTATGACAGCATAAATCTTTCCACCCGATGGGATAGTGTCAAGGTGCCCATCCTGCACATAGGAGGATGGCATGATATCTTCTTGAAAGGACAAACCGAAGCCTACACCAATATTCAGAAATACGGAGGACCGAAGGCCGCCGGTTTTCAGAAAATGGTCATCGGGCCCTGGATACACTACCTGATTTTTGCTCCTTGTGGTGAACTGGATTTCCCTCACAGTTCCCTGGATCTGATTTCACTGTTTATCTTATGGATGAACTATTGGCTGAAAGATATTGGTAATGATATTAATCGCCTGCCTGATGTTCAGTATTACCTGATGGGTGATCCTGAAGAGCGGGGCAGCCCCGGAAATCGGTGGATCGAAACCGATACCTGGCCTCCGGAATATACCCCGGTTTCCTTTTATCTTCATTACGGGGGAATTTTGAATAATCATGCTCCCTCTGAGAATGAATCCCCGGATCATTTCACCTATGACCCGGAAAATCCGGTGCCCACAAAGGGAGGAAGGAATCTGTTCCTGGATGCCGGACCTTATGATCAAAGCTCGGTTGAATCCAGAGAAGATGTATTGACCTATACTACCCCGATACTTTCAGATTCCTTGGTCATCGCAGGACCGGTGGAGGTGCGGCTCCAGGCCAGTTCGGATGCTCTGGACACTGACTTCACTGCCAAGCTCTGCGATGTTTACCCGGACGGCAGATCCATGCTGGTGGCAGACGGGATCATCAAGGCCCGGAACCGAAACTCGCTTTCCACGGAATCTTTCCTGGTTCCGGGGCAGGTGTATGAATTCACTATTGATCTCTGGTCCACTGCTCTTGCCTTTGCCCCCGGCCATGCTATCAGAGTTTCCATCTCCAGTTCCAATTACAAACGATTTGAAACCAATCCCAATACCGGGGAACCCTTCCGTCAAAATACATCAACGCTCATTGCCCAGCAAATGGTCTATCATGATACCGAACACCAATCTGCCCTGATACTGCCGGTGATCGGACCTGTTAGCGGTGTTCCGGAGAGAGAAACTCCTGAACCGGCACCAGTGCTTTCCCAGAATTTCCCCAATCCCTTCAATTCCCAAACCACCTTTACCATCAACAGAGAAAGACTGGCCTATACAAAAAATAATGCCCTTACCCTCACCATATACGATCTGTTAGGCAGAGTTGTCCGTAAATGGCGGATCGATTCCGGTAATTCTTTATTACAGATCCGATGGGACGGACGGGATCAAAACCAGCAGCTCGTGTCATCCGGTATTTATATTGGCTGTCTAAAAGCCGGTAGCTATATAGAATCAATAAAAATAATTTTAGGGAAATAAATCATGGAAAAAATTTTTTACAGCTTTATGGAAACCCAATTTGGCACCCTGCTACTCGCTTCCACGGAAAAAGGGATGAAACGGATTATGCTGTCTGGTTCCAATCAGTTAAATCAACTCCGTCAGGAATTCGGAAAAAATCAACTGAGAGAAAACAAAAACTTCAATGAAAATGCTGCCGAGCAGCTTAGACAATATTTTCAGGGAAAAAGAAAGCAATTTTCCCTTCCTCTGGACCTGGAGGGCACGGATTTCCAGAAACAGGTATTATGGGCAGTGCAGGAAGTTCTCTACGGAACTACTCAAAGTTATAAGGAAATTGCCCAAAAGATCGGTAATCCCCGGGCAGTGCGGGCAGTGGGCAATGCCAACCGCACCAATCCCCTACCCATTATCATCCCCTGCCACCGCATAATAGGTTCCGACGGCTCTATGACCGGTTATGGAGGTGGGATTGATTTAAAGAGGAAACTGCTGGAGTTTGAAAAAGCAAATGTTTAACCTCTTCCTGACAGGGTTAAAAACCCTGTCAGGGTAATTAGAAAATTTCTTTATATAAAAAGCAGGAGAAACAGATTGAATAAAAAACAAAAAATAGATTTACGCCGGGAACAGCTGGCCACTCTGAACCGCTCCCGCTATTCCTATTCCCTGAGAGCAAAACTGTTTTTTGGAATTATGGATTGCCTGGCTGGAAAAGAAATCAACCTGTCCAAAGCCAAACTCATCGAGATACTGGCCAGCATCCCTTACCGCAGGTGGGAAATCCGGCAATATGTTCGTATGACCTGTAAGTATAATAAGCAAAAACTGGTCGACAAAGCCTGGAAAATCATGGAATGGGGAAGGGAAGCCCAGGATAATGAATACCGCCATTTGTTAGTGATCAATGAAAAGATGAAGCAGGACGGCATAAAAAATGCCTGGTATCTCTTTGCCCCCATCCCCTTCCTCCTGGTCTTCTGTTATAAAATGATGACCTGGTTTATGTCCTTGATCAATATCCGCAGATCATTTCTTTTTAATGCCGAATTCGAGGATCATGCCGAACATGAGTATGCCC
>CAZKMO010000164.1:0-1621 GCA_964554015.1 uncultured bacterium | reverse complement strand
AGGGTAAAGCCAAAACCGCCGGCAATCATCAAATCCGGGGCCCCATCATCCAGGCCTATTCCTATACCGGCCCTGAGCCGTGCCGATCCCAGTTTGTAATCTAATCCTCCGCTTAATACAGAGTAATCCATATCATCTTTCAGGTAAAACTCAGTTATAATATGGGTCTGACGGGAAACCGGAAATATCAATCCGGCTCCGAACAGTAGCTGCATGGTATATTCTTCTTCCACCTTACTGCCGGTCCATTTCGCTTCTTCATAAAATTCCAATCCTAAATTTCCGGTTAGGGCCACTCCCCCCTTGAAATTATGGCGTAATGCACAAAATCCGCCAAAATTAAGATTATCCTGGCCAACCTCTTCTTCTCCTATGGGCAGGGTGAGAAAAGGCCCCACTGAAACCGCGGTTCTTCTATTTCTAAAAAAATTATAGCGGCCGTACAAACCGATATCAGCCATTCCGCTTAAGGCTTCGGAATTTTCAGGAGTGATTTTAACATAAGCCCATTGAAACACCAGTTCAAATTTCCGGTTAATAGGAATCCCGCCCCGGGCAGCTATAATGGTCTCAGTCACATTCACATCGGAAAAATCCACATAGAGCAAACCGGCTTCGCCGTAAAAAGATCTGGAAATGGGTGCATCGTACTGAAAGGACTGTAATAGGTTGACTGTATTTTGAGCTCTAACAGATATTACACTTAGAAAACCCATACCCACAAAAAAAATAAACAGTATTCTTTTCATTGTTGCCTCCATTTAAAAAATAATGTATTAATATCAGAATTTATTATTGTACCCCAAATAAACTATTAGCCAAGGTATTATTTCTTACTATTTTATATATTTTTCCACACCTGAGGCAGATACAATTTCACCAAAATAAATGGTGTGATAATCGGATTCTGGATAATGCCTGTCTATTGATTTATCCAGAAATTTATCCGGTTTCATGGAATCCTGATACATTTTTCTGCATTCAATTGTAAGTTCTGCCTCCTTAAAAACCGGAGCTTCGACTTTATTAGCTGCCACTGGTGTCAATCCGCTCCGGGAAATTTTATTCTCGTCTCTTCCGGAAACAGATCCGAAATACTGCAGGATTTTTTTCTCTTTTTCTGAAAAGGCACACAGAGTAAAACTCTCATAGTTATTTATAAATTTATATGTATGGCGAGTGGGTCTTACCACAACCTGAGCAAAAGGCTTATTCCACATACATCCCAGACTTCCCCAGGCTACGGTCATGGTATTAAATTCACCCTGTTTAAAATTTCCAGCAGTTAACAGAAACCATTTATTCATCCAGGCATCATAAATATTGATCCGAAGATTTTCCAGGAGGATTTCTTTTTTATTCATATGAAAAATTCCTTATTATTTACGAAAAAATTAAAAATTTCAAAGCAATCAATCCCAGAAATAGGGCAATCACCAGTCTGAAATAATGCTGGGGCACTTTATTAACAATTTTCCTGGCAGTAAAAGCACCCAGCAAGGATAGTGGAATACCCCCTAAAAGGAAATAAAATAATTCTTTAGAAAGTATGGTTCCGCTGGCCAAATATTTGCTTATTCTGGTGATATCAATAAAAAGGGCAATCATGCCGGAAGTAAAA
>CAZKMO010000163.1:0-7311 GCA_964554015.1 uncultured bacterium | reverse complement strand
GAAATCCTCAAGGTGAGGGATGGTATAATCAGGATTCCACTGCTGTTTTTCAAGTAAATGAAACCCACTATTCTACCGATAAAATACGTTTTGCCTTTCTCAGTTGGTCGGGAGATATAGTGGGTAATACAACTCCGGTTGATTCCCTCATCATGGATTCCCCCAAATCAGTGACTGCCAACTGGCAGCCACAATATTATCTTACGGTAAACAATAACGGACACGGTATTTGTCAAGGTGAAGGATGGTATGATGATGAAGCCGAAGCAAATTTTTCCATAAGTCCAATCGCCATAATTATGCAAGGCGATTCCCAGTATGTTTTTAAAGGGTGGACAGGAGAAGGTATAGGTTCATACACTGGAGAAAATTTTTCCTCGAGCATAACCATTAATAATCCCGTAACAGAAACCGCTAACTGGGAATTACAATACAAGATTACTGCCTCTACTACCCCCACCTGGGGAGGAACAGTACAATTTAGCACCGGAAGTAAATGGTGTAAGAAAGGAAATCAAGTAACGGTTACTGCTATACCTACAAGTGGTACAGATTATGAATTTTCCTACTGGAGCGGTGAATTAAGTGGCAAGTCTAATCCGGAACATTTACTTATTGATTCTCCCAAAAAAATATGCGCTCATTTTATTATACAGGGGACAATCACTATTACTACCGACCCGGATAGCATACCGATCACGGTTGATAATACCACCTATATCTCTCCTCAGCAATTTGATTGGATTTCTGGTTCCAGTCATACTATCAGCACTCCAAATTCTTATCATAAAAATGATTATATTAAATACTTTTATAATTACTGGGACAATGGTGGGGAGCGGGAACAGGTAATCATAATCGGAGGAAAAAAAATATATACAGCCTTTTTTACCACCCAATACTTTCTTTCGACCTTGGTTGATCCTCCCCAGGGTGGAGACATCATACCTCCCCCACCCGGTAAATGGTATAACGAAAACAGCTATGCTAAAGTAGAGATTGAACCCGCGGATTATTATAATTTTCTCAATTGGATCGGTGGCATAACTGGCACATTGAATCCGGATAGTGTGAAAATGACTTCACCAAAAACCGTTACCGCCATTATGGAAGAAATGCTCACGGGTGTGGAAACTAAAGAAGAAATTCCTGATTGTTTTGCTTTATTTCAAAACCGGCCAAATCCATTTAATCCGGAAACTAACATAAAATTTCAGATACCCACGGCAAGTCAGGTTGAGTTATTAATTTATAATGCCAGCGGACAGCAAATAAAAACGCTCTTAAATGGTTTCAGACCCAAAGGAATATATAATGTTGTTTGGGATAGTACCAATAATAGAGGAGAAAGGGTTGGTAGTGGAATTTATTTTTATATTCTGAGAACCGGTTCCGTGGTAAGCATGAAAAAATGTATTTTATTACGATAATCAGTTTTTGACAGGATTTATGGGATTAAGTTGGATAAAAATATCCGTACATACCTAAATCAATATTATTGCTAATAATTATTTACCTCTAAATACAAAAAAATATATAAAGTAAATTTGGGGCTTGGTGTCTTTGTATAAAGGGAAACAAAATCCCTTCAATCCTGTTATCCTGCCAAAAAAAATAATATTGATTAAAAAAATTTGAATAACAAAATTTTATTTTGTATATTTAGTATCCCAAACATATAATGCCGGGGTGGTGAAATTGGTAGACGCACTGGATTCAAAATCCAGCGGAGCTTTGCTCCATGCGGGTTCGATTCCCGCCTCCGGCACTATTACACTACTAAAGAGATTTTACTTTTTTTGTAAGATCTCTTTTTTTTAATTATTAAAAAATTCAAAATCAATAAAAAATATAATTCGTCTTAAATCTCTTTCAGCTTTTTTTCTGTCGCTTTTATCCTACTTTTAAGATCTTTCATTTCTGCAAGCAGTTCTTTTACTCTCTTATCCCGGTAAATAACAGCAGTTTTTTTATCCTTGAGCATATCAAAAGATATACCCCCCAGTTCTGCTGATTTCTTTTTTAATTTATTCTTTAAATCAAATAATCTGGCCTGAAGTTTTCCTCGATTGAAAGTTTCACCTGCTTTTTCAGCAAAATTAGAAGCAAACTTCCTGGTTTTATCGGCAATATCCGGTGCTGTTTCCTTGGTCTTATCAGCTATTTCAGAAGTTACTTTTTTCGTCTCTCCAGCTACATTGGTTGCCACTTTCTTGGCTGTACCGGAAATATTGGATGTTACCTTTTTAATCGTATCAACAATCTCAGCGGTTGCTTTCTTAGTTGAATTGGCTAAATCAGATGCTGTTTTTTTGGTTTTTTCCGCAACTTCGGAACTGACTTGTTTGGACTTGTTGACTACTTTTCTGGTACCTTCTTCAATTTTTGACTTTTTATCTTTTATCTGCTTATCCAATTTTTCTGAAACTTTTGCTTCTTTTGTATTAGTCTTATTCTTGGATTTTGTACTATTTTTACTGGTTGTTTTCTGTTGCTTACCGGTTTTATTTTTTAATTCTTCCATACCTTATTCCTCCCATAATCTATTTCTTATTCAGTTGCACCACAACTCTTTGCACCTCATCTTTCTTACCGAGCACAGTAAGACGATCTGCTTCTTTAAGTTCAGTTTCACCATCAGGAATAATGACCTCCTGATTTCTTACCACCGAACCGATCAACACTTCTCCGGGGAGTTTTATCTCTGATAATTTTTTTCCCACTAAAGTGGATTTCGCACCGATCTCGATCTGTTCAATGGTTCCGTCCCCCATCTCCAGATCTTTTTTAAATCCTCGCATATATTTTGGCTCAATCCCTGATTTCAACTCCTCAATTTTTTCTTCTTTCTTTTTAAGCTCTTCTTCCAAAGCAGTAATCTGTTTAACCTGCTCAGTTGTCTCTTTTTTTACTTTTTCTTCCTCAGGATCAGGATAAAAAGCAAAAATCTTTTCCCCCAATACCTCCATCTGTTTATGAATATTCTTATGAATTGTTCTACTATCCCATTTGAGTTTTATCAACTGCGAATATTTTGTACCCTTTTCTGACGTTACCTCGATTGCCTGCTCCAAGCTATCCATAATTTTATTCCAGAGACTCATATTTCCCTCCTTTTAAAATCTTGAATATCAAACTTTACAGTCTTATTATTCAATGTATTTAATTATTTCCATCATCTTCTTCTTACTTACTCTCATGGTTGAAATCAGTATCGGAATCGGTATCGATATAGCAATCGCTATTATTATCCTGAATACAAATATTACTTTCCCGGTTAACGAATTACCACCTTATTTTTACCAACCCTTTTAAAAAAAAGTTTCACTAAAGAGAACCCATTATATCTTATTAACAAAATCTTTTTAATATCCGGCCGCTGTTCCGTCTCTTCTCACCTCTGCCACTGCCTGGAATCCCTCCCTGGTTCTGCATTTCACAACGGCATGAACTGCTCCCAGAAAAAAAGCATAAGGATTTTTTTGATTGATTCGATATCCCTCCTCTTGCAGGGAGGAACTGAGTTCGGCAGGGAACCGTTCTGCTTCCAGACTTACCCTGCCTCCCAAAGAACAGTGCAGCCTGGGCATACACATAGCTTTATACAATGACATTTTCCCATCAATAACATGAAGGAGAAATTGAGCCAAGGTGGATATAACCCGCTCACTGCCCGGACTTCCGAGTGCCATCCATACCTCTTTATTATGAAAAAGTATACTGGGAGCTACAGTAGCCCAAGGCACAGCATTGGGCCGCAGATAATAGGGATGTGGTATTTTTTTATATTCAAAATCCATCATATAATTATTATAAAGAAATCCCAATCCATCAGCTGCAGCTTTACTACCATAGACCCGTTCAATAGACTGAGTAAGGCTGACCGTTAATCCATCACTATCCATTACGGAGAGATGGGTGGTTTCTCCTGCTTGTTCATCTTCGGTCTCTCTGATGGGCAGGGTAGGGGCGGTGGTTGAAAGAATCTTTTTTATGGTCTTTCTGGTTAATGATCTGCTTAGCATCTTTTTTTCATTTACCTGGGGATAAAAATTTGCATCAAAAGGTCTGTCAGAACGCTCCAGAAGAACGTTCCTGAATATCTCAGCCAGAATATGCCCTCTTTTTAAGATATCTTTATTCAAATCTTGGGGGGAAAGTCGATTAAGAAGGGCTAAACAAAAAAGCAGGCTGCGGCCTGATCCAGGAGGAGGCATGGTATAGATGATGAATTCACGGAATGATCCCTGCAAAGGTTTTCTTTCAATAGGCCAGGGAATAAGAGCCAGATCATCTTCCCGTAACAGCCCACCATTTTCTCGCATATCAGCATCAATTCGTTTAGCAATGGTTCCGGTATAAAACTCCTCTACTCCTTTTTCTCCAATTTTTTCTAAAAGAGAGGCTAAATCCGGTTGCTTAAATAAATCCCCGGTCTTGTAGGGCTCACCTTTATTATAAAAATAACGCAGTCCGGATAGTGACTCCACCATTTTGAATTTTTCAATTTCGCTGGTTAGAAGACGATGCTGTAATTCAGTTATGGTATAGCCATCCCTGGCAATCCTCAGGGCTGGTTCCACAACCTGCTGCCATTTTAAATTACCATATTCTCTCTGCACATACCCCAGGGTAGCCAGAGTACTGGGAACAGTGGTTGCTCTGTAACCTCTGACTCTGTCCCTTTTATACACTGCTCCCACATGACAGAGAGAGGGTGCCCGGGATGATCCATCTATGGCGATGACTTTGTTTCCCTTACTGATTAGCATCATAGTCTGCCCGCCCAGCCCGCTGGCCTGCGGTTCGCAAACACTTAAAGCCAGGGCAGCAGCACAGGCTGCATCCACACTGTTTCCTTTTTGTTTTAGTATGGTTATTCCAGCCTGGGTTGCCTCCGGAAATGCTGTTGCAATCACTCCTTGCACGCCTGCTGCTGTTTTACGGTCAGGTGAGGATTTAAAATTTGATTCTATTGCAGTAAAGTCCATTCTACTTCTCCCTGCTCAAATCAGACAGAATAAGCGCCAAGAGAGTTGCCCTTTCCAGTAAACTATGACGTAATATAAATTCACTGTGCTCCCTGTGTTCAGCGCCAACCGGTCCCAGGCCATCAATGACGGGCTTATCATCCTCGATAAAGCAAACATCCGATGAACTCCAGCGGTGTTCTTCTAACAATCTGATATCAACACTGTCAGCAATGGCTTTTATCCGTTTCCAGAATCTCTCTCTTCTTTTGGTTTTTAACAGGGGTGGGCGTCGAATTCCACCCTCAATTTGTACCCTTAATTTTCCGGAAGGATCCTTTTTAATAATGTTTTTGATTTTTTTATCCACCTCTTCGCCCATGTCCACAGTATTAAATCGAACACTGAGAATTGCTTCGCCATGCGCAACAACCTCTGCTATATTGGTATCAATCTCGACTTTTCTGGGTGCGACCACTACCCCGGTAGAAGTATCAGTCAGTTTGGTCCACCTGGTTAAAATTTTAGAAAATTTCTCTACCGATTGGGCCACCTCTTCCGCTTCAATGCCCTTTTCAAAATTCATCTGACAGGAATACTGGGCTGCTCCGGAACGAGAGGTTACCGCGGTTCCTTTTATTCCCCCGCCCTTCAATCCTATAATTACTCTTGCTTTTCGGGAAATATTCACAATATGTTCCCGAGCTACTCTACCCCCTGTTTTATTATCGGTGGTTAATAAAATCCCAATTCTTATTTTAGGTAACTTCCTGACAAATCGCAATGCTTGCAGAGCAGATATCAGCACTGCCAGCCCTCCTTTATTTCCCCATACCTCGGTTCCGTAAATTTTATTTTTGTCCACATGGTAATTCTGCTGTTTTCTAAAACTAATAGAAGAATCAAGATGCCCCAGCAGAAGCACATCATAGCTTTTTTTAATAGTATTGCTGAAAAAAAGTATATTCCCTATTTCAATCTGAGGAATTACCTGCTGACTGAATCCCAATTTGTTCAACTCTTCCGATATAAGAAATCCACATCTATTAACCCCTTCCACATTTCTGATATGGGTATTTATATCTGTCATCCTTTTTAAAAATTTTTCAGTTCGGTCCTGCCGACTCCTTAAAAAACTTCGTATTCTTACTGATAAAGAAGATCCGGTATCGTATCTATCTTCTTGTACAAGGGGAGTGGAAAAATATCGAACTACAGCAACATCCAGCATTTTATTAACCAATTTGTCATAGGAATATCCTGTTTTCTGGGCAGCGTAAACATAGGAACCGGTTCTGCCCAGGCTGGCCATGGAATTGATTTCCAGAATATAAATATTATTATTCTCGTCCATACGGAGATCAATCCGGGCAAAATCTTTCAATTCCAGAGCCCGAAAAGCTTTTTTACTGGCTGTAATCATTGCTGAGGCAATGTCAGATGGGATATTCGCAGGGCATATTTTTTCCCTGGGCCTTGCTTTTTTATTTTCCACAGTCTGAATGGCATCCGGATCATTTTCCAGATTTATCTCCACAATGGGTAAAGTATACGGGTCACCGTTTCCCAATAAACCCACACAGAACTCCCGTCCTCTGATAAACTGCTCCACCAAAGCCTGCTGCTGAAACTCTGCGATTATGATTTTAACGGCATTACGTAAATCTTTTTTATTGGTAACAATTTGGAGACCGTAAGAAACCGCTTCCATTTTCGGTTTCACAATAGCCGGAAAGTTAATCTCACTTACATCATCATTCGGACTGGATAAAACCCAGAAATCAGGAGTGGGAATATTATTTTGCTCAAAGATTATCTTGGTAATCACCTTGTCCAGGGCCATGGCATGCCCGGTGGGGCCTGATCCCACATAGGGTATGCCCATCATCTCCAACATGGCAGGAAGGTGGGTATACCTGCTCTCTCCCTGTATGCCGTAGGCCATATTAAATACCATGCCCATCCGTTCCCCCTCTACCACTCTGGGCATAAATTCGGTGAGACTCTCTATGACCTGCATGTTTCCATCAATCACTTTTACATTATGACCGCCCTTTTCCAGGGCATTCACCACCAGCTTCACCGTAGCTGGATTGTAAATCTCCTTATTCTGTATACCGAACTGATTGATAACACCGGTCAGATCTTCATTATAAATTATGGCTACTTTCACCTTGAACCATCCCTATTATTAATACTTTAGTCTTAAACACAATGTTAAAATACCATCTTTTTCAGGCGATGTCAATATAATTTTTAATTCATTTTTAACTAATTTCAATAAAAGAATATATGTTAAAAAAACCAAATAAAACATTATTAATACAAAAAACTTGACATT
>CAZKMO010000162.1:0-7319 GCA_964554015.1 uncultured bacterium | reverse complement strand
GGCTCATGAAGAAGCTGCTTGTACCCAAAGGCCGAGATAGCCACTGTCTCATGTTCCGGATCCACAATTCTCAGCAGTAGAAGTCCGGTAGCAGTCACTCCCATGGATTGTCCCATTTCCGCAATTGCTCTTTCAAACCAGCAGTTAGGGAGCAACCTTCGTGCCAGCCAAATAAGACAGAAAACATTCCATACGATACCGGATAAAATGATCAACATAAAGGGGATAATATTATTAAAAATCACCTGTAAATGAATAGTACTTATGGCTGCAACCACTAAAAAATCAAGAGCTGTCCCGCCAATTCGTTGCATAAGGGTATGATCAACCGGATTTATTTTACTTGTTTTCATAAAAAAAAGCTGAATTACCAAACCTCCTATCATGCATAGAGGGAAAAGGGGAAATCCAATAAAAATCTTTGAATCCCCCTGGGAAGAAAATAAACTTTCAAATTTCACCAGACCAAGCTTCAGACAAAAACCAATGAGTACGGCAATGCCAATGATGCTTAAATGAAATGCGAGACTGTCTATGGAATCAGCCGAGGTAGTCTGATTTCCCGCACTGGGCCTTTCCTCAACCGCATATAAACCCGTATTATTTTTTAAAGACACTACATCCTTTTTTTGTAAAACTTCCAGATACCCTTTTCTGGCTGCCCAGTTAATTAAAATAACACCTATAACTATAGCAGAGATAATCCCCAGGGTTGCAGAAGAAAGACAGTAGTCTGTTCCTTCCCTCCAGGAAAGATATTCAAATGTCTCCCGTAACCCTGCCGCAGTTCCGTGTCCTCCCTCAAAACCCACTGGTATAATTACTCCAAACAAATCCGGGATACCGAATACTCTTTTTAGTATTAATAATACCAGAACCATACCCACCAGATACTGACCCCAGACCACAATCTGGCCATAAGCAAGCTGAGGACCGGCCCTTTTCCAGATTACCGAGATGGAAGGGATGGTTACTCCTAAAAAAAGGGCAGCAAAAACTATATTAATAAGAAATCCAGGAAGTTCCACCCATCCTTGAATAAAATCTGACACTGCCTTACTACCAGCCAATTGAATTATGATCAGGCCAATTATTCCCCCAATAACCGAGGAAGGCAGATAGAGCTTCTGTAACAATTTTATCTTTACCCGGGCAAATTTTCCCAGAACTAGAAGTATACACAAAGAAGAAAAGGAAAGTACGATACTCACTTTTTATCTCCGGTTTTATCAATCTTTAAAAAGTACGGACTAGAGAATAGCGCCCTAAACATCTTTCTAGCTTCTGTTTTATCTTTAATCTTTCATCCTTTTTCTATTGTCTTTAACTAACACCCTTCTAAATCTCCCCTCAAGGGGAGACTTTATAGTTTATAGCGCAAACAAACTCATCCTCCATAATACAATTGGATACTCAAAAAAAATCATTACCCTCCTATCCCCTATTACCTATTCTCATTTTTATCTTTTATCTTTTGTTTTTTTTCTTTTTTCTTTTGTCTTTTGTCTTTGATCTTTGATTTTTCCAACTCCCCTTCCGTACCCGCTACTATTACTGCGGCTGAGGCATCTCCGGTAATGTTTACTGTGGTACGAAACATATCCAGAATACGTTCTACTCCCAGAATGAGTGAGATGCCTTCCAGGGGAATACCAACCTGTTTTAAAACCAGTACCAGCATCAACATTCCTGCCCCCGGTGCTCCGGCTGTACCAACAGAAGCCAAGGTTGCAGTCAGAACAATGGTTAATTGATCCCCCAGGCTAAGGGACATTCCATATACCTGGGCAATAAAAAGAGCTGAAACACCCTGATAAAGAGCAGTGCCATCCATATTTACCGTAGCTCCCAGTGGAAGCACAAAACTGGATACATTCTTGGAAACTCCCAGTTCTTGTTCACAGGTATTAATGGTAACCGGTAAAGCAGCGGCACTGGAGCTGGTACTGAAGGCAATCATTTGTGGCGATCGCATGGATTTAACAAAGGTTAAGGGACTAATCCCGGTACATAAAAACACTATAATCGGATATAAAAATATCATAATCATCATCCCCAGAATAGTGATTAAGGCATATTTTAATAATGAAAATAAAATATCAATCCCAAAACTGCTGACCACTGATGCCAATAAAGCAAACACTCCATAGGGAGCAAGCTTAATGGCTATATTAACGACTTTTATGGCTGCATCATTAATCCCGTCAAAAAAGGCCAGGACTGAAGATGATTTCTTTCTGGGCAGTAAAGCCAGGCCCAATCCCAATAGAATGGCAAAAAATATTATCTGCAGCAGTTCTCCCTGGGAAAGAGCTTTAAAGGGATTTGTGGGAATGATATTTAAAACTGTATCCATGAGGTTGGTGTCTTCCTGAACATGGGATAACTTTTCTCCGATTTGGGCCTGATAATTCTGCATGAGTTCATTTTGAAGATCTGTAGAAAGTCCGCTGCCCGGTTTAAATAGATTAGCGAGCATTAATCCAAGGATCACCGCAAATGCTGTAGTAACAAAATAGTATAACAGCGTTTTAATCCCAATACGTCCCATTTTCTTCCCATCCCCCAGACTGGCAGTACCAACTACCAAAGAGGCAAAAACCAAAGGAATAACAATCATTTGAATCAATCTGATAAAAGCAGTGCCTATCGGTTTCAATTCCGTAATACCTGATTCAAAAACCAGTCCGGCTATAGTGCCCAAGATCATTCCCAGCAGTATTTTGGTAAAGGTTTGAAAATTAAATAAATGTTCTAACAGGATAATTATAGCTGTAAAAATTAAAACAGCCCTTAGTATCCGTAAAACCAAAGAAGGTACGGGAGTAAAAGTGTCTAGGGACAGTGTATAGAGCAAAATCGATAACAATAAGGTTGTAGAACCAATGATGATCTGAATGCTTTTACTGGATTTCATGACTCCTCTGGTTTAATGCAAACAGAATCTTGTCAAATCACTTCTCTTCGAATACACTCTGTGCGAGAACAGATCATAACAACTCCACCACAGTGGCTCCCCATCCCCCGGCATTCAAAGAGGCATCATAAAATTTTTTTACCTGGGGTGATTTTCTTAACACCCGATGTACTTCAAACTTAAGTCTGCTTTTCCCTTTACCGTGAATTATTCTCAAGGTTTTTAAGTGTAATTCCCGGGCATTTTCAACAAAACTTTCTACAATATCAGGAATCTGCTCCGGGAAAAATCCATGCAGATCAAGAGTATCGGTAACCTGTATACCCTGTTTGAACTCCTCCGGAATATTGTCATTCTTTTTCTTACTCACCAGATTATTTCTTATTTCTTATAACCAAACGAACAGTCTTCCCTGCCGCCTGATCACCAATAATAAAGGTAATATTAGTTCCTTCTTTAACTTTAAAGGTATCCGGTTCAACACTTTCTATCTCAAAAATTCCAAAACTTCCGTATTCTATGGGCTGGCCTTTATAATTTGCCTCAGGGATTCCCCCCTCATCTACCAGCATGGATTGCTGATCATCAGATTGTATATTATTATAAAGCCGGGCATAGTAGGTCCCGGGAGTGACATACTCTTCCTTATCATTTTTCCCATCCCAGTATACCGTATGCCTGGCCCTTTCCAAAGGTTCATCCACCAGAATCCTGATTACTGCCCCCCCTCCCTCTGAAAGGGGATCACTGCAGGTTAGAAGGACAGATCCCAGAAATAAACAAACCATAAAAAAACAGACAACTTTTTTCATAATTATGCCCATATTATTCTATAATTAGTTTTTAGATGTTAGAAGTTAACCCCTCTCTGACTACTGACTTCTGAATATCGCATTCTCAATTCAACCTTCACAATCCAAAACCTTATACCCTATACCTTATACCCAATACCTTTTTTTACTTTATCCTTTATCCTTTATCTTTACCCAATCTCCCAGGGTTTACACAAAACTCCCTTTACTTCAAGGTCAAAAAACCGGCAAACATTATTCGGTTTTAAAACAATGGCTGTATCCGCACCCCTCATTGTCCCCCCCACCGAGATAACATCTTGGTCAGTTGATATCAATCCTGCATCTGCTGCCATCAAAGCAATTTCAACTGCTACCTTCATCCCCTGTCCAAATATTCGCAAAACATTGGCAATTATTTCATCCACTTCATAGGTATGCAGCTGATATCGAATTGCCCGGCTCACTCCTGCCAGAGCATGCTGACAGGTAAGAACGGTTGTTCCTTGTTTTTCAATTTTCTTTCTCATTTCATCCGAAAGTTCCTGTTCCCCCTCCTTTTTAAAACCAGTGGAATGAGAAACAACTATGACCCTCTCCGGACCAAATTTTTTTACTGCTTTTACACCGGTTTCCCCGCTGGTTGATGCCACTACGATTTTATTTATATTTAATTTTTCTGACCACTCCTTAACCATATCCAGAGTAGGATCTGTATTATGTTTACCAGCAGTATCAAAATAATGGGTATAAATTATCATAAGTACCTCCAATTCACCATATCGAACCATATGACAAAATCATTTTTGAATTTAAGAAAAATTAAGGGTAAAAACAAATACAAGAATAAGGAAAGAAGTAAAGAGAAATGATTCCTTAAGAAATAATATAAATAATTATACTTAATCAATATGTGCAATGGGGAAAATGATTCTAAAATGTGATCCTTTATTACAACTGACTTTCAACTTACCATTAATCTGTTTGGCCAGTAAATTGACCAGTTTTAAACCAAAAGAATCTGGATATTGATTCTCAAACTTTTCCGGTATTCCCTTACCATTATCTTGTATAGATAACTCATACTTATTACTTTTATTATCCTTTAAATTGATTCGTATTTCACCTTTACTATCCTCGGAAAAAGCATACTTGATGGCATTGGTGATAAGTTCATTAATAATAAGTCCGCAAGGGATGGCTGTATTAATGTCTAAAAAAACATCTTCAACTTTAACTTTTAAAAATATCTTCTTTCCATTGTGATGGAGACGAACAATTTCTCTGGATAAATCATTGATATAGGAAGCCATATCAACCTTGGTAAAATCATCTGCTTTATATAAGCTTTCATGCACCAGTGCCATGGTGAATATTCTATCTCTACTTTCCTTAAAGGATTCCAGGGCCTGCTTTTTGGTCTTGATAGTTTTAGCCTGCAGATTTAAGAGACTCTTAATTAAATTTAAATTATTTTTCACCCGGTGATGAATCTCCTTCAACATAACCTCTTTTTCTCGTAAATCTTTCTTGATCTGAGATTCGGCCAGTTTACGTGCAGTGATATCCAAATGAATACCGGACATTCGTACGGGTTTGCCCTCATTATCCCATTCCACAATTTTCCCTTTATCCAGCACCCATATCCAGTTTCCTTTTTTATGCCTCTTTCTTAACTCACATTCATAATATTCACTATCTCCCTTAAGATGCTTCTCTAAAAGTTTGTTCGATCTCTTTAAATCATCTGGATGGCAATACTTTTCAAAGGTTTTACTGTCAATCGGAGAGATTTCATCCAGATTATACCCTATAATTTGAGCCCACCCTTTATTATATACCATTTCATCGGTTTGGATCATCCAGTCCCACAATCCTGCTCCGGTTCCCTTTACGGCAAACTCTAATCTCTCTTCACTTTCCTTTAAAGACTTCTCAGCTTGTATACGTCTGGATATATCCCTTACCATAGTCAGCATAGCTGGTTTGTTTTTATACTTAAACGGTGTTGCAATTATCTCTACATCAATAACCTTATTATCGAGCCGAATAAATTTCTTATCAATTAAAGTAATTGTAACGCTTTTTTTAAGCCCTTCCCTTAATTCTTTGCTGACTAAATCTCGATGTTCAGGATAGACAAATTTCAAAAAGGAATGGCCAATAAGTTCCTCAGCACTTTGAGCTTCTACTAATTTAACCCCTGCATCATTTACCAAAATAATTTTATCTTTACAGAGTACAATTACTGCTACCGGTAATAATTTAACCAACCAACTGTCTTGTTCTTCATTTATTTCAGATTTTTCCCCGGTCCGAATATTTATATCTCCGGTTCGTAATATTTCTAAATCCTCGAGGGGTTGAACTTTTGTTTTATTTTTGTCTTTCACAAAGAAATGTTTCCTTTTATAATTTCAAATATTATTCAAATTTTATTATATTATTACTAGTAGACTCTATTAATCCCATAAAAATTTAATCCTTGCTTTTTATTATAAATTCTGTTAATGTAATGATAAAATTATAAAATGTCAAGGTTAAGAGAGTTAAATTATGAAAATTATTAACTTTACCCTTTTATTATCAATAAATACTTTTATGCTGACATCATCACTCCCAAGCTTTGGTCAACTCATTCAACCTGAAAATCTGGAATATGAAGGTGCATTTCGTTTACCCAACACTTCTCTTTTTGCATACGGCTGGTACTGGGGTGGAAGCGCTCTGACCTACTATCCAAAAGGAGACTCTGCCGGACCTGCAGACGGCTACCCGGGCTCCCTTTTTGGGGTAGGCCACGATTGGAATATGTATATATCTGAAATCAACATTCCTGTCCCAATCATATCAGAATCAAAAAATCTGGATGAACTCAACTCAGCCCACACCCTTCAGAATTTCCAAAATGTACGCAAAGACCTGTTTCAGGACAGTAAAGGTAATCCGCTTTTTTATGAAATGATCAGAGTGGGGCTGGAATACCTTCCTTCTCCATCTGAAGATGATGAGGGCAGACTCCATTTTGTCTGGGGACAACATCTGCAGGAGGGGGCAAGAAATCCATCTCATATGATGTGTGGTTTAAACCTGTCAGATCCTCAATCCCACGGAGGATGGTTTTTCAGTATCTATTCCAATTATGTATCAAATGATTATATTTTTGAAATCCCGGATGCAGCTGCGGAACAAATAGGACCAAGAATGCGTCTTGCCTGCGGAAGGTTCCGTGACGGCTTGTGGAGCGGCAGGGGACCCGCACTATTCGCCTATGATCCTTTCCCTGAAAATATGGCAGAGGGTGATACCATTAAAAATGTAATCCCCCTGATGTTATATGGAATTCAGCAGGAAGGAAATCAACATATTATCACGGCTGACACCATAACGATAAATAACTTTAAAGAAGCTGATGAATGGGTAGGAGGTGCCTGGATTACCTGTGGTACCTGTTCTGCGGTTATATTTGTAGGTACTAAGGGAGTGGGAAAATGCTGGTATGGCCTTCCGGATGGCACACCTTGGGAGGAACCCTATCCCAAGGATCCCCAGGGACAAAGGGGGTGGTGGTGTGAAAAATTTAAAGCCCAGATATCTATATCTGTCCAGTT
>CAZKMO010000161.1:0-7535 GCA_964554015.1 uncultured bacterium | reverse complement strand
TCCCAATACTTTTAAAAAATTCCCATTATTATCTAACACTACTATCTGATGTTGGGCCCAGTTAACAATATAAATATTTCCTTTAGAATCAACAGCGATTCCTTCCGGATAAAAAAAACTTTTTTGCTCTTCAGGAATATTTATTTTAAAGTTTGTTCTATTATTATTTTGATATTTTATTAAATCCGAGGTGTCATTCCTAACCGCAAAAAAAGTTTCGTGGAAGGGAGAATAAACCAGATCTCTATATTGAATATTGTTTTGAAAATCATCTAAAATAATTTCTCGATTATTATCTAAATTATCAGTAAACAAGATATTCCAATCGTTTCGTTCGCTTAAATCAATTATTTCCAATTGCTCTTTACTCATAATTTCATTTATGGATAAGCGGGAAGACATACAGGTTAGGACGGGCTGTAACCTCACTCTTAATTTTTTAATACCGGGTTTAATAAAATTTATTTTTATATAAAGAGGATAGCAATCAGGATTTTTGATAGATAACAGCTGGGAGGTATTTAAGGCAATGGAATCTTGGGAAAAAATGTATTCCTCTGAGGAGTGTATAGCTACACTGTCTAACATAACAAATGGTTTATACACAATTCGCTCTGGACAAATTATTTCTAATACAAAATCAGAAAATAATTCTCCCATTCTCTCCTGTATTCCAACATTAATATTAAATATTCTTTGCCTAAATAGTGAATTCTCATAACTATTTAGGGAAGGATAAAAACTCTTTTTCGGTAATCCATACTTTTTATAATAGTTAATTGCTGTTTTAAAATATTCCTGCTTTAAAAACTCACTATCAGCAAACCGTTCCATGGAAATAACTTTGTTATTTACGATAAGAAGGTCTTCTGGATAAATAATGGCAGAAATATTAATATCATTAAGAACATTCGGGTTGCCGGTATCTTTGAAATTATTGGTTCGGTCTAAGCCAGCATCAGCATTAATATACCAAAAATTGTTCTTTTCTTTTTTACCCACTTCATCTTTAATCTTTGTATAGCATTGGAAGGAAGCAGCAAAGTTCTGGCGTAAACGAAAAATTTCAGATAAATAATAGGTTGAACGTAAACTATGATGTTCATTTATTAAGGAAATAAAGATTTCTTTGGCATCATCAAAAAGATTATTTTGTTGGCTGCTATTTCCTGAATTTCTGGCTGCTTCAAAAAAACTTCTGGCCCGTATATAATTCCCTTCGCTTTTATATCTGCCTGACAACTCATTTAACTTACGCAATTCCTCAGCAGCATCAATGAATAATTTCCTTTTTTCATCCTGAGAAGGTTGGATTTCTGCTTGTAAAAATAACCGTAATCCATTATAAAAAATAATTTGTTCTCTGAGTTCTGGAGGTGGATTATCAATATGTTCTTCTAGATTGCTTAGATATTGAAGAAGCATTTGTATGTGATTTAAATAAACTACTCTCTCTCTACCTACAACTTTTGTAGCCCGCTGCAGCATTTTCTGAACTAAATTAATAACTCTCGATATTCTCTCTTCAAATGAAATCTGTATACCTCTGGTTTGAACGATTCTATCGATATTATACCCCAAACAAACTTTTACCAAACTATGCAGAGCATTTTTTTCTCGGGTAATTAACGAACTCTCAGGATGAAAATTGTTAAGATTATTATCGATCTCATTTAAAACATTTGTATCTGATACATTATTATCGAATTGTATAAGTAATTTTCTATACTGAGCTGATTCTCTTAAAAAATTTATCCTTGAATCTTTTATTACTGTATCTGTACTTTTGAGATAGTGATCGAAACTTTCAATAGCACTGCTATTATTATTTAAAAACTGCAGCCATCCCAGCCAATACCAAGCATCGGGGATTATCTGGGCTGCATTTTCATAGTTGGTGGTATTGATGTTGGAAAGATAATTTATTTGCCTGTTTCCTTCATAGATGAAATCGGTTAAGCTGTTAATAAAAAACTTTTCTCCGGAAAAGCCAGTAAGATTTTCAAGTGCAGAAATTACCTTATTCCTATTCTGAGTAGAAGGATTAACTAAGAGAGTATACAACAATTTATTTAACGCAGAATATTGAATGATTGAATTAAATTGATTTTTTAATTGATGGTCTTCCCCTGATAAAATATTAATATAATCAATATTGTTCAAAATAGTAGTTGAATTCTCAATTTTATTCTGAATAAGATTGATTATTGCTTTTTCCAGTAATAAATCACTTTTTCTTATTTTCGCAATAATTCTTCTTTTTTCCGAAACTTCCGGATTTGCTATAATCATATTGAATATATTTTCAGAAGAATTTAAATAATTGTTAAGGTTATTCCAGGAAGGGTCCGGTCTGTACATAAGATATTGTGCCAGCATCAGGTAAGATTCAGCAGCCATAAACCGGCTGTTATGGTAATCCCTGCTACTTGCGGAATAGGATATTTTACTAAACTCATTTGCACTGTTTATTAAATAAGAGGTCGGATCAGGAGACAACTCAGATATCCTGAACATACACCAGGCTTTTTTATATTGAGGGTTATACTCTGATTTTTCAATATCAGGTTGCTTAATTGCCCTGGTAAAAAAATCTTTTGCTTTATTAATATAATCTAATGCTAATTGAGTATTGCGATTCGCATCAAAAGACAGATTATAATAACTTTCGCCTATAAAATAATACGCCTTGCCCCTTTCCGATTGATAATTTTCTGCATATTCAGTAAATAAAGGAATGGCATCTTTATAATTTCCCTGATTAAATAATTTCATTGCAGATATAGAATATATATCCTGAGAAAATAAATTTATAGTAAAGTTTAAAAGTATATAAAATAATAAACATATTAAACGCATATATCATACCTCTTCAATATTTAATTAATACTTCCATAATTGACTAAATCTGTTGATAGTTTTAAAATATTATATAACATACCATTGTGAATACTGACATAATCTGCTATTACAGGATTTCTCTTTAAATCAGATATATCAATAATCAATTTTGCTTCTTTGGAGGGTAAATTAAAATAAAATTGAATATCTCCAGTTTTATAAAAAGTATATCTCCAGGTTGTCATAATTTTACTAATTATTCTTCCCACATTTGTATGGCCGGCATCATCTAAATTTTTTATATAAAAGATTCCATTTTCATCAATATAGCCATGCACAGTAATGGTTGCGGTGGGGTCATCACTCATTAATCTCTGCCAGTCTAGGGCATCACTATTGGAAGATAAATCAATAGAAAATAAAAGAGGTTTTCTTTCCGGACCGGTAATAATAATATCTCCGATACCGGGTCTTATTGGTTCAGAAGGCGGCGGCGGATCATATGCAGATATAGAAATTTTGTCATTGGGTAACCGATTCAGTTCATTCAGCACATAAAATACAAAAATCATCAAAATAGTGATGCATAGAAAAATTATTATATATTTACTCATAATTCAATTTTTATGGTTTGTTCTTGGGGATTGATTTTAATAGTATTACAATTCAAAATATCATTAACTGCACCCCCGAGACAGCCATATTCGATATTGTTCTGACCTGCAATCTTGGAAATAACATCCATAACCACTCCGCAGGCTAAATCATTGGGGGATCTGATGAGACAAAAATAATGCTCTTCTGGATCTTGTACAACCATATTTTTGAGGTTGCTAATTTTAGAATCAAGATCCTGAATTGACATTGAATTTCTATTATATAATCGAGAAACTATATCCTTGGTTGATAGTCCGCTGAGTATACTATTTCTTATGAAGGTATAATCAGATTTATCAAGCCAGAATATTGAGTTGGAATCAATAATTTGAATTAAAATCTGAGCTGTTCCCGGCTCATTTTTGGGAGTGGGCAAAAACAATCCTCGCTCCTGTGAAGGTGTTTGAATCACATAACTTGAAACCAGAAAAAATATAAGCAGAATAAATATCATATCAATCAATGATACTAATTCTATACTTTCTTTTATTTTAAAACGTTGTTTAAATGACAAGAAATACCTCTAATATGATAATGATCGGCTAATAACTCTAGGGATTGTATCTCCATAAGCACTGCATTGATCAAGAACATAATTAAAAATTCTGAATTCAAGATTTCTGTCAGCCCTAATTTCTACTGAATTATTATAATTCGGTTCCACAAAATGGGCATTTTTGTAATCTTTTATTGCTTTTCGAATGGATTGACAGGCAGATAAGGATTCAAAAGCATAGTCGGAAAGACTTAAAAAATTATCCGGGAAGGTATCACATTGGGCATTTTCGATTGCTTTTTGTTTGGCAATTTGATAAGTAGTTGTATCTCCGGAAGGAAGTAAATAGTATACAACTCTTGGATTATTAATATTATCATCCATAAATTTGATTTCGAACATTAAAGTAGTTAAAATATTATTCCGTTTCTCGGTTAAATTACTATTTATAATAGGTAAATCTATCTGTACACTTTGTTCACCCTCTTTATATTGAGAAACATCCGGATTTGAACTAGAAAGAGTGACCAGAGAAAATATGAGTAACAGGAAAATAATATCAATCATACCCGGAAGAGAAAGTCCTCTTTTTATATAGTCTTTTTTAAAAGCCATTAACTAACCTTTGTTTCTTAAATTTTCTCTGACAATCTAACATATAAATTTTCCCATTTCATATATATTCTTTTTAATTTATTGTTAAAGATATAATAAACCATCAAGAATATTAAACTTATAGCTAATCCCTCAATAGTAGTCCATAAGGCCTCATTAATACCTCCGGAAAGTTCGGTGATCATTTGCTGTCCCTGAGAAATATGAGGTTGAATGTCCTCAAAAACTTTTGATATCCCGGTAGCAGTACCAAATAATCCCACCAAAGGAGCCATAGTACCAATATTCCACATCCAGTCAACATGACTTTTACGTCGTAAAATCTCAATTTCTGAAGCAGCTCTATTTTCTATGGCTCTATCCACTTCTTTGGACACTTCTATCCAGTGATACCCATTAATTTCATGATTCTCCAGTCCTACTTTAAATATATTTACCGTAGGAATATCTTTCCATTCTTCCTTATGGCTAATTCTATCAATCAACTTTTTAATTCCTTCCATTCCTTCTGTAGCCCAGTGTAATACATTGGCTCCTTCCACTTCAGAAATGGAAATTTCCTCTTTTCTCTTTAATATATTATTTATTTCACTATTAATTTGTTCCTTGGAATGGGTAATTATCCGATTCCAACTGGTTAATATATCCATAAATTCACTGGAGAGAACTTTGTCAATATCTGTATTAAAAAATTTTGATTTTTTAATATATTTTCTATTTTCAACCGGAAATACCCTATAATAATTTAACCGGGGAAGGAAGACAAAAATAAAGGGGATCAAGGTCAGCATAAAAATCCATAATACAAAAAATGCTAATTTACCAGTTACAGAAGCATTTTCATATTTTTCTCCTTTTCCTAAAATAGCTAAAGGAAGCTTACCTAAAAAGATAATTTTAATAATATTAGGTGTTTTTACTAAATTTCTTTTTTTTCCAATAATCCTGTATGCCGTGCTAGATACTAAATAAGTTTCTGAATCTTTGAAACCATTAATATAAAAAGCCCACTCAACTCCAGCTTTTTTATTCTGAAAAGTATAGGGTTCATTAGCTTCTAAATCCGGAGAAATCTCAACATTAATTTGAGGATTATTCACATCTTCACAATAAATACGAAAATATTCATATTCACTTTGACTATAGTTTGGAGATAATCTCCATTCAATAGTCATATCCCCGGAAATAGGCACAACAAAAAATCTTTTTTTAACATTTTCTGTTTTTATATTAAGAATTTGAGCTGGATAGGAATTATTGCCCTCTTGGGCTAATACTCCGGTAATACATATAAAGGAAAAAAGAACAACCACCATTGAAAGCATAATCTTTTTAACACCATTCATATAAGACATTTTATATCCTCCATCAAGAATATTTTTCATATTATATAAATAAAATAAAGCATCTGAGTCTTGATAACTTGATTTGAATAATTATCTTTAATTCTGTTATAAGTTATCCGAATCGGTATTCGCTCCAGATCTATTTGCATTCCCAGAAGATTAAATCTTCTGATAATATTATTTGATATAATAAATTCCACACTTAATTGCCATCCCCTTCCATCAAAAACTTTTAGTTCCTTATCTTTATTTGCATAATATATTTTATATTCTGGGATCCATCTGGTTGAAATCGCAATAAATCTTTTAGGCATCAATTCCCAATCAAAACCACAAGAAGAAGAGATAATATTAGATGAAAATCTGTTGATTCCGGTAGAAAACCACATTGCCGAAACATTAACTGCAGGATAAAGAGAAAAATATTCATTTTTATATAGATTCATTCTTGATTTAACAGATAATCCCATCCCTGTTTGAGAAAGTAAATATATTTTTTCCAAAAAGTCAAGAGAAGAGAATAGTAATTTTTTCTGCTGGAAAACTAAGCCAAATGACTTGAAATCTGCAAAACTATATTTACTGTTTACCTGTTCCAGAAAATTATGAAATTCAGGTGATCTATGTCTATTTAATATTTGTAATTCCAGAGCATGACAATAATCAAATGGAGGCAAAAATTTATCATTATTTTTACATTTAATTCTAAAAAAACGTATAGGTGATAATACTTCTTCTCCCTGTAGAAAGGCTTTCACCTGCCAAGCATAAGTTCCTGATTTTCTTAACATTTTCTTAACATTCTTTAGTGTAAAAAAAATTTCAGTATTATCATCAAATACAAGTATTTCTCTTTTATAACTTCCATCCTTAATAGTAAGAATCAATATATATTTGTTAATATTAATGGAACAATTCCATTTAAAATTCAGAGTATCTTCGCTAACAAGAACATTTTTTTCAGGTAATAAAAGAGTTATTTTATAACTATGAGAACCAAATGAAGCTGTTGGATAAACAAAGAAAAACAAAATAAAAAAAAATAAAATTTTTTTTACCATTTTATTCATATGATAAATATTGTTAAATTATTCTTAATAAACTAAACTATGTAATTCGGAATATTTTTGTATAAGTTCAGAAGCAAGATTTTTCAATTCGATCCAATTCTTATTTTTCAGATACCCTATTATTTCCTCAGACCTCTCTTCTACAATTTTTCCAAAATCCAAAAACGGATAAAACTTTTGCGTTTCTAATAACAGGGCAGCTCCCTTTTCCAAGTCATCCCCCTCATCGCGCATAATTAAACAAATCCCTTTCAAAAACAAAACATCATCCGCAATATAATCATCTTTGATGATTGGATATCGGGGATAATCTTCATTTAACCTGTTATGAAATCCATCCAACAAATCAATATTTAAAGTCATATAAGCAGAACTATATTGATTATTATACAAAAGTGTTTCACCCAGAGTTAAAAATGAAAGAGTAACCATATTCTTGTAATCCTGTACTTCATCATATTTTTTTATAGCATTGCGGAACATGGTTATGGCAGAATCCCAGTTTCCTTC
>CAZKMO010000160.1:0-7681 GCA_964554015.1 uncultured bacterium | reverse complement strand
GGTGAAGATCCTTATCTGGGTGCCTGTATTGCCCGAGCTAAAGTAAAAGGCTTTCAGAACGAAAACCTGCAGGCTTCTAATACTATTCTGGCCTGTGCCAAACATTACGCCGCCTATGGAGCTGCTCTGGGAGGGAGAGACTATAACACCGTAGATATTTCCCCCATAACCTTACGGGAAATTTATCTGCCCCCTTTCCAAGCTGCCGTGGATGCTGGTGTGGGATCAATAATGACTTCCTTCAACGAATTCAACGGAGTTCCCGCCACCGGTAATGATTTTTTAGTTAACCAGATTCTTAAAACTGATTGGAATTTTAATGGTTTTGTAGTATCGGATTGGAGTGCTATTCCAGAATTGATTGCTCATGGATATGCCAAGGACAAATATGATGCTGCCCATCTTGCCCTGAAGGCCGGAGTGGATATGGATATGATGGGTTTCTGCTATTCAACTGAATTAGCAAATCTGGTGAAAGATAATCTGATTACTATGAATCAGATCAACCAGGCGGTTAAGAGAATTCTCAAAATGAAATACAAGCTGGGCCTTTTCCATGATCCTTATCAATACTGTAATGAAGATCAAGAAAAAGAATTACTGCTGCATCCAACCCACCTCGATTTTGCCCGGGAAATAGCCCGAAAATCCATGGTATTATTGAAAAATGAAAACAATCTGCTCCCCCTGTCTAAAAACATTACATCCATAGCCATAATAGGTCCTCTGGCTGATAGTAAAGCTGATCTTATGGGTTCCTGGTCAGCACATGGAGAGGCAAAAGATGTCATTACTATTTTGCAAGGGATAAAAAATAAACTGTCTCCTGATACTAAAATATTTTATGCCTTAGGATGTGCTATAAATAATGATGACAAGAGCATGATTAAAAAGGCAGTTAAAACAGCTGAAAAGGCAAAGCTGGTAATAGCAGTAGTAGGAGAATCCAGGAGAATGACCGGGGAGGCATCCTGCCGAGCAAACCTGGATTTGCCCGGAGTACAGAATAAACTTTTACAGGAATTATATAAAACCGGAAAACCCATTATTGTAGTTTTAGCCAACGGCAGGCCCCTGGTTTTAACATGGATGAACAAGCATATACCTGCCATTCTGGAAACCTGGTTTTCAGGAACCCGGGGAGGAAATGCGGTAGCGGATGTGCTTTTTGGTGACTATAATCCTTCCGGAAAACTGCCGGTCAGTTTTCCTTACGCAGTTGGACAAATTCCTGTTTACTATAATCATAAGAATACGGGACGGCCGGAAGTCCCGAATGACTATTTTTGTTCAAGATATTTGGATATACCTAATGAACCTCTGTATCCCTTTGGATTTGGACTCAGTTACACGACCTTTGCCTATTCTGATCTTCAATTAAATAAAAATAAAATCGGTGTGAATGACACTCTCATAGTCAGGGTAACAGTGACTAACACCGGAAAACTGCCGGGTGAAGAAGTGGTTCAATTGTATACCAGAGATATGGTGGCAAGTATAACCAGACCGGTAAAAGAATTAAAAAGATTCAGAAAAATCAGTTTGAGCCCCGGTGAAAGCAGAATGATCAACTTTAATTTATTTTCAAATGATTTGGGATTTTTTAATAAGGATTTGAAATTCACTGTCGAACCTGGTGAATTTAAAGTATTCCTGGGCACAAATTCAGCAAATACTCTAGAAAAAGATTTTGAATTGGATGTACCTTAATAACATCTGAAATAAAAAATAATAAAAATTCAGGAGGTTATTATGTTTAGAAAATTCTCAAAAATTATATTCATTATATCTGTTTGTATTTTTATGTATGCCTGTCAAAATGGGGATAAAACAAAACCAGCTTCAAAAAAATCAGTTCAAGAAAAAAAAGAAATACCCAGCGTCTGCATATGGGATAAAGGTTCGGTAAGAGCAGAACCATCTGGAAACGCTAAATGGCTTTCTGCCATGGCCCTGGGAGAAAAAGTAACCTGGTTGGGAGAGACTATGATCGATTCAACCGACCATAATAGAAAATATCTGAAAGTTAGATTATCAGATAGTACAGAAGGATGGGTGTCAGAATATGTTATTGCGATCAACGCCCAACCAGCGGTAATAACAGAGGAAACATCTATTTATCGCAGGCCTGATTTGATAACCATAACTGATAAGGAATTTGAACCAATGGAGCTGGTAGCTGTATTAGATAAAAAAAATGAATGGATTGATGTAATGGGCAAGCAAAGGGAAAAAAGGGGATGGATTCAAGCAAAGGCAATTTCATCCACTGATGCAGACATAGCTGTTGCTCTTCTTACCAATAAGGCTTATGAAGAAAAAAACATAAACGAAACCAAAGATAAGATTAAGTCCATATTAGAAAATGATCAATTTTCTAATTCAATTTTTATAGATGAGGTACGAAAAAAATACAGGAATTTGTTGCAGGAAAAAAGTAGGGAAGAGACAGATACTTTAGATACTTATGAATAATATATTTTTCATACTGAATCTCAAGGAGTCATAATGAAGGAAAAAATCAGCAAAAATGAAATAGAACATATTGCCAGGCTGGCGCACCTTAAGATTGATCATAAGGAGATGGATTCCTATAAAAAAGATTTGAATTCCATCCTGGAATATGTAAGTAGACTTAATGAGCTGGATACGAAAAATATTCAACCTCTGCGGGGTCTACAAACCAGGGAAAATGTCTGGCAGGAAGATGAACCGGTCAGGTCAAACCATACAGAAGCTATTTTAAA
This sequence comes from uncultured bacterium, assembly GCA_964554015.1. Lineage (GTDB taxonomy): Bacteria > Zhuqueibacterota > QNDG01 > QNDG01 > CAYUAG01 > CAYUAG01. Next base: position 4,934 of record CAZKMO010000160.1, on the reverse strand, counting down.
AAACGCCCCGGAGAGAGAAAAACAATATTTCAAAGTCCCTAAAATAAAAGAAGGCTAACAATAATGGAACTATGTGATCTGACTGCTGCCCAATTAAGCACCCGCTTGAAGGCAGGTGAAATCTCTTCCCCAGAGATAACTGAATCCGTATTTAAAAGAATCGATCAAAGGGAAAAGGATATCAATGCCTATATTTCTTTAAACAGAGATCAAGCCTTTAAGCAAGCAGAGGTAGCAGATAAGAAATTCCGGAAAAAAGAGAAAGTATCAATGCTGAATGGAATTCCCCTTGCCTTTAAGGATATTTTATGTACTCGCAATCTGCCTACTACCTGCGGATCCAATATTCTAAAAAATTATTTTCCTCCCTATGATGCCACTGCTGTCAATAAAGTATATCAGGCAGGTATGGTTACTATAGGTAAAACCAATCTGGATGAATTCGGTATGGGATCTTCCACTGAAAACAGTGCCTTTGGCCCCACCAAGAATCCTATTAATACTGATTATGTGGCCGGTGGATCAAGCGGGGGATCCGCGGCTGCGGTGGCTGCCGGAGAAGCCATCCTGGCTCTGGGAACAGACACGGGCGGATCCATACGCATGCCGGCTGCCTTTTGCGGAATAGTGGGCATCAAGCCCACCTATGGTCGGGTTTCCAGATACGGTCTTATCTCCTATGCTTCTTCCTTAGATCAGATTGGGGTTCTGGGACGAACAGTGGAAGACTGTGCCCTGTTATTAAACATCATTTGCGGTTATGACCAGTATGATTCCACTTCCGCCAACCTTAAAAAGCCTGATTTTCTAGTATCATTGAACCAGGACATCCGGGGATTGAAAATAGGGCTGCCCCGGGAGTACTTTATTGAAGGAATTGATGTCCAGGTTAAGGATAAAATCATGAAGGCTGCTCAATTATTAGAAAAAAATGGAGTTGAAATAATAGATATCTCCTTGCCTCATACCGAGTATGCCATCAGCACCTATTACCTTATTGCCACCGCCGAAGCCAGCAGTAATCTGGCCCGCTATGACGGAGTGAAATACGGATTTAGAGCCCAAAAAAATATAACGGATATGCAAGACATGTATGATATGACCCGCCATCTGGGATTTGGCAAAGAAGTAAAAAGAAGAATTATTCTGGGCACCTATGTTCTTTCTGCCGGTTATTATGAGGCCTATTACCTGAAAGCCCAAAAAGTAAGAACCCTTATTAAAAAGGATTTTGATGAGGCCTTCAAAAAAGTGGATGTTATCATGTCTCCGGTCACTCCTACTCCTCCCTTCAAGCTGGGAGAAAAACTGGCCGATCCCCTGAAAATGTATCTCATGGATGTGTATACTGTTTCTTTGAACCTGGCCGGCTTACCCGGAATGAGTCTGAACTGTGGATCTGTTGATGGTCTTCCGGTTGGATTTCAACTTATCGGTAAATCTTTTGAGGAAGAAACCATACTAAGGGTAGGACAGGCTTATCAAAAACTAAATGGAAAATAAAAAATTGGAGTTGTTAAAATGGATTACGAGGCTGTTATTTGTTTCGAAACCCACGTCGCCTTAAAAACCAGAAAAAAACTTTTCTGTGACTGTCAGGTAGAATACGGAGCAGAACCCAACACCCACATCTGTCCGGTCTGTACCGGGCAGCCTGGCACTTTGCCGGTATTGAACAAAAAAGCAGTGGAATATTGCATTCTCGCCGGACTGGCCCTGAACTGTTCCCTAAATCAAAACTCCAGATTTGCCCGTAAAAACTATTTTTATCCGGATCTTCCCAAAGGGTACCAGATTTCCCAGTATGAACTCCCCTTTTGTGAAGACGGCTATTTAGAGATAACTGATCAAAATAATTCTGTCATTCCGGTGGGTATCAAGCGCATTCACCTGGAAGAGGATGCCGGAAAGCTATCCCATACTCTGGAGGCTTCTGATTCTTCGGATTACAGCTATGTTGATTACAACCGTACCGGCGTTCCCTTACTGGAAATTGTGGCAGATCATACCCGCAACCCTCTTCACACTCCTGACCAGGCGTATGCCTATTTGGAAAAACTGCAGCATCTGCTCCGCTTTATTGGGATCAGCGATTGTAATATAGAACAAGGACAGTTCCGCTGTGATGTCAATATTTCTCTTAAACCTAAAAGAGCCCAGCAATTTGGAAATCGGGCTGAAATAAAAAATATGACTTCCTTCAAATTTATTTTAAAAGCCCTGGAGTATGAGATCACCCGGCAATCCCAGCTGCTGGAATCTGGCCAGCAGATTGAGCAGGAGACTCGGTGGTTCGATGAAGACAAAAAAATTACCCGGCCCTTACGGAGCAAAGAAGATGCCCCTGACTACAGGTATTTCCCAGATCCGGACCTCCCGGAAGTGATTATTAATTCGAAATTTATTAATCGTATAAAAAATAAATTACCAGAACTGCCTGATCAAAAAATGAGTCGGTTCCGAAAACAATATGGACTTTCTCAAAAGGAAGCTTTTAGGCTGACCAGAGAGAAAAGTATTGCTGATTTTTTTGAAGCTTGTCTGCAAAGCTGCCAAGATATCAAGAAATTAACCACCTGGATCATTAAGGATCTCTTTACTCTGCTCAATGAAACCTCTCAGGATATTAACCAGGCCGGTTTATCATCTGAAAATTTTGCCGCCCTGGTAAATCTTATTTCCCAGGGTAGCATCACCCAAAAAGTGGGAAGATCGGTTTTAAGGGAAATATATGAAACCGGAGAGAATCCTCAGGGTATAATTGAACAAAAAAATCTGGGGATCATCCAGGATTCAACTTTTTTGGAAGAAATATGTACAAAGGTCATAGCTAACAACCAAGAAATAACAGAAAAAATAAAACAGGGCGATACCAAGCCCCTCAATTTTCTGGTGGGTCAGGTGATGAGAGAAACCTCCGGAAAAGCCAATCCCCAGTTGATAAGGAAGTTGATGCAGGAAAAACTGAAAATTAATCAGTAGGTTGGGTTGAGCGAAGCGAAACCCAACCCATAAAGCCATACAATGGCATAAAGATAATATTTTCCAAAAATAGGTGTGAGATATGAAGGATGAAATAATTTATTCATTGAATATTGATGATATTCAAACCGTTGCAAAAGAAGTGCTTAATCGAAAGTTATCAGAAAATGAGCTTAAACAGGTTGTCGAATTAGTTCCTGAAAGAATTAATTGGTTTGATTCAATAGAAACTGCAATTCTTGAAAAAATTCATGAATCTGTTTAATAAAAAGGCAATAATTAAATAGGTTGGGTTGAGCAACGCGAAACCTAACATAATCTAGAACGCTGACCACTGACTTCTGCATGCATAACTCCATAAGTACTATTTCATCTATAAAGTAAAACTGAAAAATCATTGCCTTTAACCTTTATTTTATTATATTAATACAAAAACACTAAATCCAAAGGATACCAATGACCAAAGCAAAAGTAGCAATTTTAAGGACCAAACCTTCCACAGTTTTAGAGGATACTGTCCGCTTATTCGAACTGGCTGATGGTAAACAGCATTTGCAGTCCAATACAACCACTATCCTGAAAGACAACATCAGCTGGCATTACCCTTTCCCCTCTGCTAATACCACTCCCTGGCAATTGGAAGGAACCATAAAGGCTTTAAAGAAAAATGGATTTAATGATATCTCCTGCGTACAAAACAAAACCGAGGTTACCAAAGCCTATAAAGGAGAACGGTTAAATCTCTATGATAAAGTATTTACCGCTTATGATATCGATGTATTATACAACTTCCAAGAAGACGACATGAAATGGATCCGTTATACTCCTAAAACATCCATGCTGGCCCTGAATAAGATATACGGTGATAATATCCGCATTCCCGATTATTTTATAGGAAAAAATATCATTCATCTCCCTACAGTTAAATGCCATATTTACACTACCACTACCGGAGCACTGAAAAATGCTTTTGGCGGTCTTTTGAATCATAAAAGGCATCAGACTCATACCTACATTCATGAAACCCTGGTTGATCTCTTATCCATTCAGAAAGAAATTCACCCCGGGATTTTCTGCATTATGGACGGGACCACTGCCGGGAACGGCTCCGGACCCCGCATAATGAAACCGGTGAAAAAAGATGTTATGCTGGCCAGTGCCGACCAGGTTGCCATTGATGCGGTTGCCGCTAAAATCATGGGTTTTGACCCCATGAAAATAAAATATTTGCACCTTGCCCATGAAAAAGGACTGGGTACGGCAAGACCGGAAGAAATCGAAATTGTGGGAGATCAAAATCTTATCCATGAAAATTGGGAATTTAAAGTAGGTGCCTGTTTCCATACCTTCGCCGGCTGGGTAACCTGGTTTGGCCCCACCAAATTCCTGCAGAAAATTCTTACCAGACCACCCCTGCTCTACCTGGGTAACTTTTACTCCTTCTTTTATCATGACATCCTGCACTGGCCCATTCGAGAAAAATGGGTATATAAAAAATGGCTGAAAGAATCCGAATGGGGGCATTTATTTGAGGAATATCGGGAAAAGGGCACCTTGGAAAAACAGTGATTCCTTTCTTCCCTGAGAATTCTGCCCCTACTGAGAATTAATAACATAAATACTCTATATTTTTTAGTAGTTAAGCAAAGACTTTACTTCTGCCCAGAATAGAGCTGATAAAGTATAACAATCGGAAATCCTAGATCAATAAAAAAAACCTCCCGAAGGGTTGAAACCTTTGATAGGTTATGCTTTGACAGTTACTACCAGGGATTAGGAACATAAATTTATAAAACATCTGGATTGTATTATCGATTCCTTTCGATTTCATCAAGATAAAAAAGCTTTTAGAGAGACAATTTTCAGCTTTATTATCATTAATTTATTTTGAATAAATTAACTCTATTAGGTTGGATAAAAATATGAATATTCAAAGAGCAGATATTTTTCTG
>CAZKMO010000159.1:0-7743 GCA_964554015.1 uncultured bacterium | reverse complement strand
CTGATGGTATGGGAGAAACTGGTTATATCGTAGACAGATTAAATGAATTAAAATCGGAACAACTTAATACTTATAAGTAATTTTTAATTTTATATAAAATATGACTTTATTTACTTGACTTTTTATAAAAATGATATTACATTTTTTAATGCACTGGGCGATTAGCTCAGGTGGTTAGAGTGCTTGCTTGACATGCAAGAGGCCACTGGTTCAAGTCCAGTATCGCCCACAAACTATGAGCAAATTTTGTTATTAGAAATAAAGGGAATAGATACTTATTTGAGTAAAATAAATATACAATTCACAAATGGAAAAAAGGGGAATTATAAAAAGGGAATTACATTAAATCAAATATTACAAGAATTGTTTCCTAATTCCTTTCGCAATTATGTAGCAGCTATAATAAATAATAAAGTCATAGATTTATTAACCCCTGTTGAACAAGATTCAACTGTCCATTTACTAACAAGTCAGGATGAACAAGGTCTTCAAGTCTTTTGGCATAGTGCATCCCATGTGTTAGCCTCTGCCATAAAAAACCTATATCCTGAGGTACAATTAGGTATTGGTCCTTCTATATCACAGGGATTTTATTATGATTTTAAATTTAAGGAAACTATAAGCATTGATGATTTTCCGGTTATTGAAAAGCACATGCAGGAAATTATAGACAAAGATGAGAATTTTGTTAGAAAAATAGTTTCTAAACCAGAAGCAGTTTCTCTTTTTGAAAAAAGAAATGAACCATTTAAACTGGAACTGATTAAGGATTTAGAAGAAGGGCAAATTAGCCTATATTCCCATAATGACTTTATAGATCTCTGCCGGGGACCACATGTACCGTCAAGTGGATATATTAAACATTTTAAACTTTTAAGTCTTGCCGGTGCTTACTGGCACGGAGATGAACGAAATCCCATGATGCAGAGAATATACGGTATCGCCTATCCTGAAAAGAAAACCTTAAAACAATATATTACATCTCTTGAAGAAGCAAAAAAGCGAGATCATCGTAAATTAGGAAAAAAGCTCGATTTATTTAGTTTTCATGAAGAAGGACCGGGATTCCCATTTTGGCATAATAATGGTATGATTCTAATTAACGAAGTAGTTAATTATATTCGTACAACTTTACAAAGACATGGATATCAGGAAATTAAAACACCTTTAATTTTAAATGAAGAATTATGGCATAAAAGTGGCCACTGGGACAATTATAAAAATAATATGTATTTTACTGAAATTGATGATAAAGATTATGCCATAAAACCCATGAATTGTCCGGGTGGATTATTGATATATAAAGAATCATTACACTCCTTTCGAGAATTCCCCTTAAAATATTCTGAGTTGGGAGTTGTCCATCGGCATGAGAAATCCGGAGTACTTCATGGTCTTTTCCGGGTGAGACAATTTACTCAAGATGATGCGCACGTATTCTGTACTCCTGACCAGCTTAATAATGAGATTGAAAAACTTATTGATTTGATTTATGAAGTGTATAATACTTTTGGTTTTTCTGAATTTCTCATAGAACTCTCCACTAAACCGGCTAAGTCAATAGGTACTGATGAGATGTGGGTAAGAGCAGAAAAAGCATTGGCAAATTCTCTAGAAAGCAAAAAAATTTCCTATCAGCTGAATAAAGGTGAAGGAGCCTTTTATGGACCTAAAATTGATTTTCATATAAAAGATTCCTTAAAGAGATTATGGCAATGCGGAACCATACAAGTCGATTTTTCCATGCCGGAAAGATTTGGATTGGAATATATCGCTTCGGATGGCAATAAACACCAACCGGTATTAATTCATCGTGCTATTTTAGGTTCTTTAGAAAGATTTATTGGTATTCTCATTGAACATTATGGCGGAAATTTTCCCCTATGGCTGTCTCCGGTTCAATGTATTGTAATTCCGGTCAGTGAAAATCATCGTTCCTATGCTAAACAGGTTTATTCTGAAATATCTAAAAAGAGTATTAGGTGTAGTATTGATAATAGAGATGAAAAAATCGGATATAAAATTAGAGAAGCTGAACAATAAAAAATTCCTTATATGTGTATTGTCGGAGATAAGGAAATTAGTAATAATACAGTATCTATCAGAAAAAAGAAACAAGGTGATTTAGGAGAAATAAAAGTTGATACTTTAATAAAAGAATTAACTAATAATATTAAAAGGAGGACAAACAATCAGTAAAATTAATTTTACTAGGGTCCGAGTGAACAATAAGATTAAAGCTCCCAAAGTTCGTCTCATTGATCCGGAAGGTAATCAAGTTGGTGTGATTACTATCCAAGAAGCTAAGCAAAAAGCAGATGAATTTAATCTTGATCTAGTAGAAGTAGTACCAGATGCTAAACCACCAGTTTGTAAAATAATGGATTTTGGAAAGTTTAGATATCAGCAGCAAAAAAAAGAAAAAAAGAGTAAAAAGAAGCAACATACTATCCATAATAAAGAATTGCGAATGCATCCGAATATTGAGGAACATGATATCAACTTTAAATTAAAAAAAGCAAAAGATTTCCTTGAAAAGGGAGATCATTTAAAAATAAGAATAAATTTTAGAGGAAGACAGATACTACATCCTGAATTGGGTGATGTGCTAATCGAAAGAATAAAAACTGAACTTTCTGATATTGCCAAAGTAAGTAAAAAACCAACTCAGGAAGGGAAAAGTCTCATTATTACTTTTATACCGAAATAGGGAGAAACTATTAATGCCAAAAATAAGAACAAATAGGGGCGCAGCCAAAAGATTTAAATTAACAAAAAATAAAAAAATAAAAAGGAATAAAGCCAATAAAAGTCATATTTTGACTAAGAAAAATACTAACCGAAAACGTCATCTTCGTAAGTCAACCTTGGTAAGCAAAGGTGATGAAAAACGGGTTAAACGAATGTTAGGGGTATAAATTTTTAAAATTAAAATAGAGGTGTACGATGCCAAGAGCAAAAAACTCGGTAGCTTCACATAGAAGAAGAAAGAGAATACTCAACGCTGCGAAAGGCTATCGTGGTGGTAAAAGTAAATTATTAAAAACTGCAAAAGATAGTGTGGAAAAATCATTACAATATTCTTATAGGGATAGAAGAGTTCGCAGACGAGAATTTCGTAAACTCTGGATTAGTAGAATAAATGCCGCGGTTAGACCGTTTGGATTTAGTTATTCCAAGTTTATTAATCAATTGAAAGTAAATAATATTAAATTAAACCGGAAAGTATTGGCTGATATTGCCGTTAATGATCCGGAAACTTTTGAAAAGATAGTTAATGATGTGAATGTTTAATGGCTACTAATAATCTTAAAAATCGAGTAGAGGAACTTAAAAATTTATTTGATAATGATATGAAGCAGGTAAATAATACCTTTACTCTGGATTCAGTGAAAATCAAGTATCTGGGGAGAAAAGGTGAAATATCCAAGCTTTTCAAGAAAATGGGAGAGTTACGAGTAGAAGAAAAAAAGGAAACCGGAAAATTAATCAATGATTTAAAAAATTATATAAATGCGATTCTTACTGATCATCATTCTCATATTGCTGAAAAGAAAGAAAAAGAAACCTTTTTTGATTATACACTCCCCAGTGATAAACCGTTTATAGGAAGATACCATCCTTTAACCATTGTAACTCGTAAAATCAAGGACTGTTTTAAAAAGATGGGATTTTCCATAGCCCAGGGGCCGGAGGTCGAGTCAGAATATTACAATTTTGAAGCTTTAAATATTCCTAAAGGGCATCCAGCCCGAGACATGCAGGATACTTTTTTCGTTAAAGGTGGATATGTTCTTAGAACGCATACTTCACCTGTACAAATTCGAGTGATGGAGATGCATAAACCTCCGGTGAGAGTTATCGCACCGGGAAGATGTTATCGGAAAGATACTCCTGATTCAACTCACTCTCCCGTTTTTCAGCAGGTGGAAGGACTTTGTGTAGATCAAGGCATTACCTTTGCAGATTTAAAAGGCGTTATTTTAAATTTTGCTAAATATTTATTTGGCTCTGATGCTAAAATACGATTTCGTCCCAGCTTTTTCCCCTTTACTGAACCCAGTGCCGAATATGATTTTTCTTGTGCTTTATGTAAAGGAAAGGGATGCAGTATTTGCAAACAAACAGGATGGGTGGAAATATCCGGAGCAGGCATGGTTAATCCAAAAGTATTAAAATTTGTAAATTATGATTCCGAAAAGTATACAGGTTTTGCTTTTGGAATGGGTATAGAACGAATAGCAATGCTGCTCTATCATATTGATGATATCAGATTGTTTTATGAGAATGATGTGAGATTTCTCAATCAGTTTTAGGGTGAATTATGAAAATAAGCCTGAATTGGCTGAAATTATACATTGATTTTAATTTTTCTCCTGCACAATTAGCAGAAAAACTAACCATGGCAGGCTTAGAAGTTGAAAATGTGGATATCAAATCTCAACCAGCAAAAAATATTGTGATTGGTGATATCATAAAAATTGAAGATCATCCGAATGCAGATAATTTGCATATTTGCCAGGTTAATATAGGTAAAAAAGAAATATCAGTCATATGTGGAGCTGATAATACCAGAGAAAAACAACGGGTTCCGGTTGCAGTAATAGGCTCGGTAATAGCAGATGGCACTGAAATCAAAAGAGTTAAATTAAGGGGTATGGTCTCAGAAGGTATGATTTGTTCGGAGAGAGAATTAGGTATTAGTAACAATCATGATGGCATTATGGTACTTCCTAAATCTGATTATAGAGTAGGGGAGGAGTTCAAAGCTAACTCATCGGTTGATACAGTTTTAAATATCGATGTCTCACCCAACCGGCCTGATTGTTTAAGTCACCTTGGGGTTGCCCGAGAAGTTGGTGTAATGGCTAATTCTAAATTACAAAAACCCGATAGTAAGGTAAAGGAGTCCAAGAGTTCAGCTTCTAATTCTGTCAAAGTTACTATTGATGATAAATCAGCCTGCCCACGTTACAGTGCCAGAGTGATCCGAAATGTACAAATTAAAGAATCTCCTCAGTGGTTAAAGAACTGTTTACAAAGTGTAGGGATTCGTTCCATTAATAATGTGGTCGATATTACTAATTTCGTCTTAATGGAAACCGGTCATCCTTTACACGCCTTCGATTATGATTTAATCGAAGGAGCCGAAATCAAGGTGAGAAAAGCCTATCCTCAGGAAAAATTTATTACTCTTGATAATGAGGAACGCATATTGGATGAAAATGATTTATTGGTGTGTGATGGGGAAAAAGGAGTTGGTTTAGCTGGAATCATGGGAGGCTGTAATTCCGAAATTTCTGCTAAAACTAAAAACATACTCTTAGAAGCAGCCTATTTTGATCCTTTTACTATTCGGAGGACCTCAAAAAAACTGGGATTATTTACAGAAGCTTCCCAGCGGTTTGAAAGAGGTGTTGATCCTCATAATACTGTATATGCCTTGAATCGAGCTTGTCATTTACTACAAGAATTAGCTCAAGGTACCATTGAAAAAGATGTTGTAGATGCATATCCCCAAAAAATTGAGCCGGAAATAGTTAAATTGCGATTTTCAAGAATCACTCAACTTATTGGTCAGGAAATTCCTCGAGCGATTATTCTGGAAATCCTCCAGGGATTAGAACTTACTATAATTGAAAAAAAATCTGAATTTTTGTTATTAAAAATTCCTACCTTCCGGCCCGACCTCAAACAGGAATGTGATATAATTGAAGAAATCGTGCGTCATTATGGATATAACAAGGTAAGAGAAAATATGTTTGCCCATATTTCTCTTGGATACTCAGAAAATAGTTCTGAAGAGTATATTGAAGCCATAAAGGATTATCTTGTTGGCCAGGGATTAATGGAAACAGTTTCTAATACTCTGGTATCAGAGAAACATGTGGAAATTCTGGATAGAAAAAATGTTGTGCAGGTGGAGAATCCTTTGAGCCCGGAAACGACTTTTTTAAGAAATTCATGCATCCCATCATTATTGGATACCATTAAATGGAATATAAACCGTTCCCTAAATAATGTACGAATTTTTGAAATAGGAAGAATATTTATTGATCGAAAAAATTTACTTCCTTTGGAAAAGACTGATATTGTCTGTGCCCTTACCGGAATGGGAAAAAAGGTACAGTTATGGAATAAAGAGAGGGATAAGGAAGTGAGTTTTTATCAGTTAAAGGGTATGGTAGAATCATTATTAGATTTCTTCCATATAAGAAATTATTCTTTCATCCCAAAGAAAACATCTTTTTTTGCTGACGATTGTTCTTTTGCTATTAGTTTTGATAAAAAAATTTACGGATATTTGGGAAAAATAAATGCAGAAATTTTACTTTCATGGGAGATCAAACAACCTGTTTACATAGTTGAGCTTGACCTTAATAGTGTAATTAAATATGTGAAAAAAGAAATATCTTATTTACATATTCCCAAATTTCCTTACATAATCCGTGATTTATCTGTTATTGTGGAGGAAGATGTTTTAAGTGGTGATATGACAGAATGTATAGTAAATGAAGGAGGTAAATATTTAAACCAGGTTGACATATTTGATGTTTACCGTGGAAAAGGTATACCAGAGGGTAAAAAAAGTATTACATTTAATTTAAAATTTATATCCAAGGAAAAAACTTTAACCGAAATTGAAATTGATCCAATTTTTAATGCAATTATAAAATCGTTGGGAAATAAGTTCTCCGCAGCATTGCGGTCATAAATTAAAAAATAATCAGGAATTATTATGGACATTGAACAATTTGAAATTCTTGAACAAAAAGTTTTAAAGTTAATTGAACGAATTAATGAATTAGAAATGGAAAATAAAGAATTAATACACAAAAGCAAGATTTTAATCACTAAAATTGAAGAAAAGGAAAATATGATACAAAATTTGCAAGAAAATAATAAATCTAATATGCAACTACACAATGAAATAGAAACGTATAAAAAAAATGAGAATAAAGTAAAATCAAAAGTAGAAAGTCTACTAATGAAATTAAAAGAGTTTGATGAATTATAATAAAAATTTTGGATGACTAAAGAGATAATCTAAAAATAGTTAATTAAAGCATAAAATGACTGATAAAAATAAATCAATAAAAATAAGAATTTTCGGCAGTGAATATATAATCCGTAGTGAAGAAGATGCTAAAAGGATTAAAGAAGTTGCCGTTTTTGTTGATGAAAAGATGCGTGAAATTGATAATCAAGTACGAGTTGATTCATCTTTAAAAGTGGCAATTTTAGCCTGCATTAATATTACTGGTGAGTATTTTTCAGAAAAGGAAAAAAACGAAAAATTACGGATTAAACTGCAGGAAAAAATGAATAAATTAAGTTCATTATTAGATAAAAAATTAACAGAAACCAAATAGAAAATTCTTATATATCACAATACGTATTATCTCTTTCCTTCAATCATCCTTAATTTACATTTTTCACATAGTCTATTACTTTTGATTTTGGTTAGGAGGAAAAATGGATTCAACTATATTATTAATAGCGATTATGGTTCCCAGTTTTGTTATGTTTTTAGTGGGATGGTATTTAAATAGTAAAATCGGACAAGGTAAAGTTGCAAATGCTGAAAAATTAGCCGCCAGTATCGTATCCGAAGCAGAAAAAGAAGCTGATTTAATAAAAAATAAAAAAATCCTGGATGCAAAAGATGAATGGTTCAGACAAAGACAAAAATTTGAAAATGAAACCAAAGATAAAAAACGTGATATCGAAGCCCGCTTAAAA
>CAZKMO010000158.1:0-7761 GCA_964554015.1 uncultured bacterium | reverse complement strand
GTAATTCTTGATTTAATAAAATATCAATTACGTACATATTCATCAGTTTCTGTTTCACCTCACTTCTTTGAATATGTAGTTGACTCTGATGATTGCGTTTTCCTGAACTATATGAATCTCTTTGTGAATGAGTATACTGACACATTAGATCCACGGTGGATAAGTGATCATAAAAATGTAATACAAAAAGCTCTTGATCATTGGGAAGAAAAAGATATGAAGATTTATTCTAAGTATATTTGGATTGCAAACTATCATAACTATATTCGGCGCAGAGACGGTACATTGGATACAAATTACGATATTGTCATTCAAACAAAAAGGAGTTTCCGTTCAATTGAAGCACGTTTTGGAGATAGGGTTTACTAAATAAAGATATATTATCAAAACGCCATTACTATTTCGCAAAGACTTACTTCCTACGGAGTATTGAATGATGATTTATGGACTATACCTATTCTGCAGAGTCTCTACTGAACATTAAAATCATCAAGGGAGGTGAAAAATTCATGACCACCGATTCCATTCATAAACCCTATGAATTAGAAATAGACATCAAGCCGGAGGATATTGATCAGCTGGGTCATGTCAATAATGTGGTATATGTAAAATGGGTACAGGATGCGGCCGTGGCCCACTGGTTTTCCCTGGCCAGTGAAAATGACCAGAAAAACCTGCTCTGGGTGGTAGTGCGGCATGAAATAGACTATAAGCGCCCTGCCTTGAAAGAAGATACCATTATAGCCCGCACCTGGGTGGGCGCTGCCTACCGAAGGTCTTTTGAACGGCTTACAGAGATATACCGAAAATCTGATATGAAGCTGCTCGCCCAAGCCCGGACTCTCTGGTGTCCCATTGATGCCAAAACCAGAAGGCCTACCAAAGTCAGTGCGGATGTCTACAGAAAATTTTCCACTCATAAAGCAAAGGACAGGTGATACGTTCTGCTTCTAGAGGAGATAAAAAGATTAAGGAAAAAGGATAAAGGATAAAATAAGACAAAAGACAAAAGACATAACGAAGACAAAATACAAAAGAAAAAATCATAATATACAAATCCCAAATATCAAATAAATTCCAATATAAAAATTACAAATAACAAACTAATGGAAAAGTGGAATAGTGGAATAATGGAAGTGGGGAGTGGTTATCCGGCTTGCCGGATGTTTTTTTGGTTACTTTTTTTCAAAAAAAAGTAATCTTACAGACCCTTAATTTCAAATTAATGGCGATTATCACAGAAAGGGTAATTAATCAAATCCTGTACATCCTGTTAATCCCGTCATATAGTAGTGTAGGAGTAGCAAGCACGAAAAATACGAAGCGACAGGATAAATAACAATATTCAAATTCCAAATATCAAACAAATGGAATGGTGGAAGGTTGGAAGATTGAAAAAAATTATCAGATGTATAAACTCAATATTCCAGTATTCCATTATTCCAGCATTCCTGTCTCTTATTATTCCAGTATTCCAATCTTCCATCATTCCTGCACTTATGATTTTCCTCATTTATCTTATATTTTTAAATTTTGTAAACTTTCCAAAATAAATACCTAAATATCAAAATTATTTATTAAAATTCTTGATTAATTTTTAAAATAATAGTAACTTACTTATTCTAATCCTAATGGAGGATATCAATGAAGTTATGGAGTAATAAATCATTGAATTATCGCCTAGAGTTAATGATTGGCAGTATTATTTTTTTATTCTCCTTTTTAATCTACTACCTGACCGTAGCCCCTACTACTTCCTTCTGGGATTGCGGAGAATTTATTGCCTGTTCCTATACGCTTTCGGTAATGCATCCTCCCGGAGCACCTCTTTTTAATCTGCTGGGTAGATTGTTCAGTATAATCCCCTGGGCGGAGGATATCGGCCTGCGGGTGAATATAATTTCAGTTCTGGTCAGCGCCGCCACTGTACTTCTTACTTTTCTGGTCATCATTCAATTAATTAAACGCTGGCGGGGTGAGCCTGAAAATAGGGATGATCGGATTATTGTCTATGTCAGCAGTATTTTGGGAGCCCTGGCTTTTGCTTTTTCAAATAGTTTCTGGTTTAATGCTGTGGAAGCAGAAGTTTATGCTTTTTCCATGTTTTTTACTTCCCTGGTAGTGTGGCTGGCCCTCCGCTGGGGTGAGTATTCTGAAGAGAAGAGCAGTATCCTTCTCATATTTTTTATTTTTTATTTATTCGGACTTGCAGTAGGAATGCATCTTTTGAATATCCTGGCCTTTCCTTTTGTGTTGTTAATAGTCTCTTTCCATAATAATCAAACCATAAGAAGATTGTTTCTACTCATAACTATTCAGGCTGCTGTACCACTTATTCTTTATTTTATTTTTTATCAGTTCGATCCAGCCAAAATTTCCTATGCTGCCATGCTTGAACATCAAGCCCGAGCAGGAAGTTTCTTACTCTGGTTTGGACTATCCTGGATTATTCTTACCCTGGGGTATATGGTTTATAAAGATAAGAAAGTATTTTATTATTGGTGGATTATTTTTTTCTTGATCCTGGTTGCCTATTCCCTCTATCTTTTGATTTATATCCGGGCACATCTTGATCCCCCCATTAATGAAAATGATCCCTCCACCTGGAGTGCGTTGAAAGATTATCTTGCCCGCAAACAATATGGTCAGCAAAGTATGATATTAACCTTTCCTTATAGGGTGGCTGATTTTTGGAATTATCAGGTAAATTTTATGTTTAACCGCTATTTTGGCTGGCAGTTCATAGGTGAAGGAATTTCATTGGATGCCCGAGATAGAATCAAAGAAATTATAAGCTTAAGAGGACTTTACGGACTTCCCTTTTTGATTGGATTATTCGGGGCAGTACATCACTTTTTCCGGGATTGGAAAAGAGCTCTGGCTGTGTTTATTTTGTTTTTCATTATGGGATATGGTATAATCATCTATCTCAATCAGCCTGATCCTCAACCCAGAGAAAGAGATTATTCCTATATTGGTGCTTTTTTTGCTTTTGCTTTATGGATTGGAATAGGGGCAGCTGGAGTATTTGAAGTCCTCATAAAGACTATTCAGCAAAAAAACTTACTTAAATATGGTAGTACCATCATTGTGGGTATAGTACTTTTTATTGCTGTGCCTGTTAATATGTTTGCCTTTAATTTCAAGAGTCACGACCGTTCGGATAATTATGTTGCCTGGGATTATTCCTACAACATATTAGAATCCTGTGAATCTAATGCAATTTTGTTTACCAATGGAGATAATGATACATTTCCTCTGTGGTATTTACAGGAAGTCGAAAAGATTAGAAAAGATGTTCGGGTAGTTAACCTTTCCTTGCTTAATACTCCTTGGTATATTGAACAGCTTAAAAATCGGGAACCCCGTATACCTTTACCATTATCAGAATCCAGAATTAATCAGCTTGCTCCTATGCAGTGGAAATCCCAGAAGATTCAAATACCGGTTCCGGAAAAGATAATAAATGAACTACAAAATCAATTGCCGCTTGAGGAATACAACAGTGTAAAAAATTATATTGAATTTACCCTGAAACCCACTATAAACAGTGGTAATCTTAAGGGATTACGGGTGCAGGATATTATGATCTTACAGATTATTCATGCAACTCAGTGGCAGAGACCTGTATATTTCTCCTTAACAGTTTCCCATAAAAATAAATTGAATCTGGATTCCTATCTGCGTATGGATGGCATAGTGTTTAAGCTGGTGCCATATACGGTACAGAATTTGGATCCCGAAATTATGAACAATAATTTGTTTGATAAGTATAAATATGAAAATCTGGATAATCCGGAAGTGTATTACAATGTTAGAATACAAAAGTTGATTCAAAATTATAGAACTGCTTTTAACCAACTTGCTGATTTTTATATAAAACAGAATAATAAGGAGAAAGCAATACAGGTACTGGATGCCATGAATCAGATTATTCCTCCTGAGATTATCCCTTTTTCATCCGAAATGGCTGCTATTTATATTGTGGATACCTATATTAAAGCAGGAAAAATGATTGATTATAAAAATTATACGGAACAGGTGATACCCGGAATTCACCAGAGCAGAAATGAGAAATTGAGACTTGCCAGTTTCTATATGGGGGTATTAAATGTACCGGAACAAGTGGAAAGATTACTCTATCCGCTTTTAGAAAAATATCCTGATGATAATGAAATATACATGATGTTGGTTCGCAGTTATCAGAGAAGTGGAAATTATATAGAAGCCATTAAGGTTCTGGATAAATTAGCCCAGCAGTATCCTGGTGATGCCTATGTAAAGAAAGAAATTGAACGCTTAAAAAAATTGGTAGAAAATAAAATTAACAATAAATAATAAGATTAATTCTGAAATTAATAATGATAGGGAGAAGTTTTGATGAATGTAAAAAATTGGCCGTTAAATAAGAAAATACATATTTTTAGTGCATTAATAGTTTTTATTATCGCTTTAATAACCTATCTACGTTCAGTAGCACCAACAACATCTTTCTGGGATTGCGGAGAATTTATTGCCTGTTCCAGAATTTTAGGAGTAATGCATCCTCCGGGAGCACCTCTTTATCTTTTGATTGGCAGAATAATGTCTATGCTGCCCATTGTCTCTGATCCCGGACTTAAAGTAAATCTTTTCTCGGTTCTGATAAGTGCCGTAACTGTATTGTTTACCTATTTAATTATAGTAAAACTGGTAAAAAGATGGCGGGGGGAAGCAAAATCCTGGGAAGACAGAGTGGTGATTTATCTCAGCGGAATTTTCGGCAGTTTGTCCTTTGCTTTTACGGATAGTTTCTGGTTTAATGCGGTGGAAGCCGAAGTCTATGCTTTTTCTATGTTTTTTACCGCTTTGGTTGTCTGGCTTGCTATGTACTGGGAAGAGCGCTCGGAAAGGGGCGGCAGTATTCTTATAATTTTGTTTATTTTTTATCTCTTTGGTCTGGCAACTGGCGTGCATCTGTTAAATATACTGGCTTTCCCTTTTGTACTCTTAATAGCTTTTTTTCATAAAAATGAAACAGTTAAGAAACTTCTTTTATTGCTCACCGTGCAGATTGGGGTGCCGATTTTGCTTTATATACTGTTTTATCAGTACAATCCAAGCCAACTCAGGGGATATAATGAGATGATTTCATACCAGAATTCAGCTGGTAGTTTTTTGAAATGGTTCGGGCTCATCTGGTTGGTACTAACTCTCATATACATGTATTATAAAGATAAACAGGTATTTAAGATATGGTGGACCATTCCTGTGCTTATATTTATCGGTTATTCTTTATATCTATTGATTTATATACGGGCTAACCTGCATCCTCCCATTAATGAAAATACACCTACTACCTTGCAGGCTATGGGTGACTATCTCAACCGAAAACAATACGGTGAACAGAGTATGCTGTTAACATTTTTACACCGGCAAGCCTCCTTCTGGAGTTACCAAATAAATTTTATGTTTAACCGCTATTTTGCCTGGCAGTTTATCGGTAAAGGCACTACACTGGATTACCATAATAGAATTGTAGAAGTAATAAGTTTTCGTGGGCTTTACGGACTTCCCTTTCTGGTAGGACTATGGGGAGCAATACATCATTTTTTTAAGGATAAAAAACGGGCAATTGCCGTACTGGTTCTTTTTTTCCTGATGGGATATGCTATAATTATTTATTTAAACCAACCAAATCCTCAACCTCGAGAGCGAGATTATTCCTATGTGGGTGCATTTTTTGCTTTTGCCTTATGGATCGGAATTGGCTTTGCCGGATTTTGTGAAGCAGTGGAGAATTTTTTGGCAAATAAGCAAAAGTTTAAAAAACCCGGTTTCATAATTTTTTCTCTGCTACTTTTTATCGCAGTTCCCCTAAATATGTTTGCTTTTAACCATCATAGTCATAGCCGCAGAGGTAATTACATTGCCTGGGATTATTCCTATAATCTTTTACAATCCTGCGAAGATGATGCCATTATTTTTACCAATGGTGATAATGATACTTTCCCTCTCTGGTATTTGCAAGAGGTTGAAGGTATTCGTAATGATATAAGAATTGTTAATTTATCACTGTTAAATACCCCCTGGTATATTAAGCAGCTTCGAGATCAGAACCCCAAAATTGACATAGAATTAAGTGATGAACAGATTGAAGGAATATCATATGTTGGATGGGAAACCAAGCAATTTTCCATATCAATTAATAATAGTACAAGAAGAGAAGAATGGGAAAGCTTGAAAGAAGAGAATAAAAATATTGATTTATCTGATGTGCCCAAGAAATTGGTATTTACTCTGTCACCCACTTTTCCCGAAGATAGACCCCAGGTTCTCAGGGTACAGGATATTATGATACTGCGAATTTTAGAAAAGGTTAACTGGAAGCGGCCGGTTTATTTTGCGGTTACGGTTGCCAGGGATAATCTTCTTGGTCTGGAGCGATATCTCCGTATGGACGGTCTGGCCTATAAGGTTGTACCATTCAGCAGAAGGGCGGAGATAAAACCGGAAATTCTCTCCCAGAATCTTTTAAATAAGTTTAAATATCGCAATTTAAATAATCCTGATGTGTATTATAATGATGATACTATTAATCTTCTCCAGAATTACAGATCCGCTTTTATTCAATTAACCTATGCCTATCTCTCCGATGATAATAAGGAACAAGCAATTAAAACTATGGAAACAATGTCCAGAGTAATGCCAGCTAAAGTAATACCGTATACACATAAAGCACTTGCTCTGCGGGCTGCAGAGCTTTATAGAAGAGTAGGTTTGGAGCCGGAAGCTGAGCAGCAACTGCTCCATTTCAGAGAGGATATAAAAATTTCTGATGTAGACAGAGCTATTAATCGAAGTGAAACTGCCCAGGGATTAAAAGACTGGGATACAGCGGAAGAAATATTAATGGAGGTATATAGAAACTATCCTAATAATCCGGATATTATTATGGAACTCATCAGAGTTTATGAACTTTCCAAACAATACGATAAGGAAATAGAATTACTCCAGGAAGTACTGCAGCGGTATCCAGATGCTACTGTTCTTCAAGATAGGCTTAATGCAGTCAAGCAATTGAAATCGGAAAATTAATCATACCATGCCGACTCCGAAAATAACAGTTATCATACCTCACTATAATGGTGAGGAGATTCTCAAACGTTGTTTGAAATCATTACAAACTACACAATGTAAAGATTTTGAGGTGTTAATAGTTGATAATGGTTCTCAGGATAATAGTTTACATATGGTAAAAACTGAATTTCCGGAAGTTAATATAATACAGAACAATAAGAATTTGGGTTATGCCGGGGGATGTAATATTGGTATCAAATCATGTAATAGTAAGTATGTCGTTTTACTAAATAATGATACAACAGTGGAACCAGACTGGTTATCATTATTGCTGGATGTAATGGATAGGGATGACAAAATTGCGGCAGTACAACCCAAAATTCTTTCTATTCAACATCCGGATCGATTTGATTATTGCGGTGCAGCCGGGGGTGAAATTGATATTTTTGGATATCCTTTTGCCCGAGGTAGAGTTTTTTATACCATGGAGAAGGATCAGGGTCAATATGATGATTCCAGAAAAATTTTTTGGGCTACCGGAGCAGCAGTATTACTGAGAAGATCGGTATTGGAAAAGGTTAAGCTCTTGGAGGAAGATTTTTTTGCCCATATGGAGGAAATAGATCTTAATTGGCGCATGCTTTTAGCCGGATATAAGATCGTCTCTCAACCCAAAGCTGTCATCTATCACCAAACCGGGGC
>CAZKMO010000157.1:0-7862 GCA_964554015.1 uncultured bacterium | reverse complement strand
ACAGAATAAATGCAGGTAATCATACCCAAACACACAAGATGATACTGCTGAAATAAGTTCTTATAGACCAGGATTACGGTTAAATTAATGGTTGTGACTAAATATTCTTATTAAGCTGCAAAGATTAAGAAAGAGGGCTTTATAAGCCCTCTTTTTTTAAATTTTAACCTAATCACAACAGTAAAAATCACTACATATGTATTCTCAATTTTTTGTGTAGTCAGGTGAAACTGCTTTCGTAAAAACAAAAATTTGATCTTGAAATAAAAAAAGTGATCTGTAAACAATGCGTGCTAACTTTAAAAATTATTATTATATTCATACTGATGATTTAAAAAATCAATTTAACTATATTAAGGACATTGTAAAAAATGAAATTTGGATTATTTGATGACACTAAACGGGAATATGTTATACGAACTCCTCAAACTCCCTATCCCTGGATTAATTATCTGGGAAGTGAGGATTTTTTCTCATTGATTTCTAACACAGCCGGTGGTTACTGTTTTTATAAAGATGCCAAGCTACGGCGTATTACCAGGTACCGATATAATAATATTCCCCTCGATTCCAATGGTCGCTACTTTTATATAAATGATAAGGGAGTGATTTGGAATCCAGGATGGCAACCCGTACAAACAGAACTTGACAGCTATGAATGCAGACATGGTCTGGGATATACTGTGATTAAAGGGGAAAAAAATGGATTGAGTGCGGAAATACTGTTTTTTGTTCCGCTGCATATCAGCGGAGAGATTCATAAGATCATTCTTACCAATAACTCTACCCAAAAAAAATCCTTTCGCCTATTCTCATTTATAGAATGGAATTTATGGGATGCACTGGATGACATGACCAATTTTCAACGCAATTTTTCCACAGGTGAAGTTGAGACTGACGGATCTGTAATCATTCACAAAACCGAATACAAGGAACGCAGAAATCATTATTCCTTTTATTCAGTAAACAAAAAGATTTCTGGATGTGATACCGACCGGGAAACATTTCTGGGTTTATATAACGCTCTCAATCAGCCAGAGGTTGTAGTTCAGAATAATCCCAAAAACTCTGAAGCACATGGCTGGTCTCCCATTGCTTCCCATTGTCTGGATATTACCCTTGAACCCGGAGAAAAAGATTCATTGATCTTTGTATTGGGATATGTTGAAAATGAGGAAAACCAAAAATGGGACTCCTCCGGAAAACTCAATCGTTCTCAAGAAAAAATAATGATAAACAATTTCCTGACTGAAGAACAGGTTAAACAAGAATTGGATAAACTAAGACAGTATTGGAATGAACTGCTCTCCGTATTTCAGATACAGAGTCATGATGAAAATCTGGATCGTATAGTAAACATATGGAATCAATATCAGTGTATGGTAACCTTTAATATGTCTCGTAGTGCTTCCTATTTTGAAAGTGGTATAGGAAGAGGCATGGGATTCAGAGATTCCAACCAGGATCTTATAGGTTTTGTGCATCAAGTACCGGAACGGGCCCGCCAGCGAATACTGGATATCTCTGCTACCCAGAAGGAAGACGGCAGTGCCTACCATCAGTATCAACCCTTAAGCAAACGGGGAAACAATGATATTGGGAGTAATTTCAATGATGATCCTTTATGGTTGTTGCTTTCAGTAAGTGAATATATTAAGGAAACCGGTGATTTTGCTATTTTAAAAGAAACAGTCCCCTTTGACAATGATGAAGAAAACACCGGATCATTGTTCGATCATTTGAAACACTCCTTTTATCATGTAGTGGACAACCTCGGTCCCCATGATTTGCCTTTGATTGGAAGGGCGGATTGGAATGACTGCCTTAATTTGAATTGTTTTTCCAAGAATCCGGATGAATCTTTTCAGACCACAGAAAACATTAAGGGGAGAAAAGCTGAATCCGTGTTTATCGCCGGTATGTTTGTTTTATACGGTACAGAATTAATCCGAATATGCAAGAAAATCAATAAGTACCAAGAAGCCAAAAATGCTCAAGTCCATATTAATAAAATGAAAAAAGCTATTGATAAAAACGGATGGGACGGAGAATGGTTTATCCGGGCATACGATCATTATGGGAAAAAGGTGGGAAGCAGTAAATGTGAGGAAGGAAAAATTTTTATTGAATCACAAGGAATGTGCATTATGGGTGGCATTGGCCTTGAAGATGGAAGAGCCTTGACTGCCTTAAATGCAGTGAAAAAATATTTAGATTGCAAATACGGAATAGTACTTCATTATCCGGCATTTACTAAATATTACCTTAATTTAGGTGAAATTTCCACCTATCCTCCGGGATACAAAGAAAATGCGGGAATTTTTTGTCATAATAATCCCTGGATAATGATTGCGGAAACTATGCTGGGACGTGGCCATAGAGCCTTTGAATATTATCGTAAGATTTGTCCTTCCTACCTGGAAGATATAAGTGACTTACACAAGACTGAACCATATGTTTATGCTCAAATGATAGCAGGCAAAGAAGCTTTCAAACCAGGAGAAGCCAAAAATTCCTGGCTGACCGGTACTGCTGCCTGGAATTTTTATGCAGTTACCCAGTTTATTCTGGGAATTCGTCCAGATTATGATGGACTAATTATTAATCCCTGTATCCCCCCCGAATGGAAAGAATATACAGTTACCAGAAAGTACAGAGGAGCTGAATATATCATATCAGTAAAAAATCCTAAGGGGGTATCCAAGGGCATAAAAGAAATTATGGTAAATAATGAAAAAATCGAAAGTATGGTTATTCCGGCTGCCAAGCAAGGGACAAAAAATAAAATCGAGGTGCTACTGGGCTGAAAGATTGCCTGACCATTTTAAACAAGGAAAATAATTATCTTATTTATCATTGATTTTTCCCTGTGTCAATTTTGAAAAATTAATGATAGATATTTTAATTATTATACTTACTCACCCTGTAATATATTTATTATATACCTAAAATAACTTTAAAATGTATCGAAGATATTCTATATATAAAAATTCTCGATACATTTTTTTTATTTTTTTGTTTAAAAATATTCAGATTATTTACATTCTTTTTTCTGCTTATTATATAATTACTATGTAATACTAAATTTCTAATAAATTTAGTAACATTTAAACGATTTTAAAAAAAAATAAAAAAATACTTGACATTTTAAGTATACTTTTGTAATTTTAAATCGTTTCAATTATTTTTAAACTTATGAACAACTATTTTCAAAAATTTTTTTTAGGACAAATCTATTAACCAAAAGAAAGGGTTCAATATGAAGAAAAGTCTAATATTGAAATTAGGTGTAGTATTTATTATTGGAATTTTATTCCTTAATGTCCAATCAGCGTACGCTGCTAGTAAAATTACCGGATTTGTTTATGAAAAGGAATCTGGTTCTCCCCTACCGGGAGCAAACGTCTTTATTCAAACCGATGAACAAACTCTGGGTTCAGCAACTGATACTAAAGGAAAATTTACTATTTCCAATGTACCACCGGGTGAGTATGTATTAAATGTAACCTATATTGGATATCAAAAAGCATCAGTCAATATTAGTGTAGGGCCTGATGAAACAGTAGAGATAGATGTTGAGATGACTCATGAAACCGTAAAAGGTGAAACAGTAGTGGTAACCGGTCAGGCTGCAGGCCAGACAGCAGCCATCAATCAGCAAATCTCTGCAAATACCATAAAAAATATTGTATCCAGCACCAGGATCCAGGAATTACCGGATGAAAGCGCCGCTGCCGCCTTAAGCCGATTACCCGGTCTTTCACTTCAGGAAGGAGATAAGGTGGTTATTCGCGGTCTTGAGGCTAAATTGAATACGGTCCTGGTTAATGGGGTTGCCCTTCCTTCTACGGATATGGAAGACAGATCTACCAATCTTGGCTTTATTTCTTCCAATATGCTGGAAGGAATAGAGGTTACCAAAGTGCTTACACCGGACATGGACGCCAATACCATTGGAGGAGTTGTAGACCTGAGAATTAAGGAAGCGCCGGTGGGATTACATTTTGATGTGCTTAGTCAGGGTATGTACAATACCCAGGACAGAACCACCGACAATTATAAATTGTGGGCCAGTATCAGCAACCGGTTTTTAAATGATAAACTGGGTGTATTCCTCCAGGGTAATGCCGATCGACAGGATCGAGGGATTGATCAAACTTCAGCCAATTATGTAATTACTGATGCCAATATTAATTATGGTCATGCTCCTTACACCATGAACGGTTTTAATTTTATTGATGAAGTAAATATTATTACAAATTATGGCGGAAGTTTAGTTTTAGATTATAAGTTGCCTGCCGGGAAAATAGTCCTGCAGAACACAATTGCCCACACCATTAATGATAATGCCCAGAATCGAGCAGTATTAAGCTTTTTCAATCCTATTAATACAACCTATTCTGTATTCAGAAATAAATTTAATAAAGAATTGCTTATTAACGCTCTGCAGATGGAGTATGATTTTGATTTTATCAAAATGGAAATGGGTATATCGCATTCATATAGTGACAAAAATACAGAAGATCGTTACGGAGATCCAGGCAATGCTTTTGGTTTTGTTAATTCTTGGACAGATGTCCACTTTATAAGTCAAGCTGGCGATACCCTCAATGCTGATAATTTTCAGCAAGAAGAACGGCTTAATCTTAAAACTCAGGATGTTTATAATTTGATAATCCCGGAAGAAGATTGGAAGAATGCCGCTATGACTGAATGGTGTGTTACCCGTTCCGAAGCATTTAAGCAACACTTGTATAATGTCAACCTTGATTTTACTCTTCCCACCTCATTTTTAAACCTTTTTTCCGGAGATATTAAATTTGGGGGGAAATTAACGCATTCTACACGCGAAAATAATGCCGATCAAACCTATCATAGAGTTGGTGATAGTGATTTTTATTTTTCAGTCACTGATTTTATCCCTGGCAAGACACTGGTTGCCGGTGCGGAAAATCCAAATGGATTGTTGACCTTTGGAGATGTCAAAAATTATGGTTATGATAAAAAAAGAGGGAAATACTATCTCAATGGCGATTATAAATTTACCTACGCCTTTGATATTGATATGATGGATGAATTTATGATCAAGGTACAGGATGGCTGGAATCACATTCCAGCGCACGTGGCCAATTCGAAAAGAGATGATTTTGATGGCACTGAAACTTTTACCGCCGGTTATGTAATGGGTGATTTTGATATCGGTCCTAAATTTTCATTGATCGGCGGAATGAGATATGAACATTATAATATGAACTATGATGCGAATTTTATTTACGTTACACACGCTGTAGACGGTGATTGCAAGATATTTAATGATGAGACTAATTTGAATACAGTTAATCGTAACGATGATGATTTTTTCCCCAATGCACAATTACGTTATAAATTCGCAGACTGGGGCGATGTAAGAGCAGCTTATACCAAATCAATCATCCGCCCGGATTATCGGGCCATTATACCGAATACTTTTTATGTACCGGGCTCAGGAAGTCTAAGTGGTAATACAAAATTAAAGCCCACCATATCAGACAACTTGGATTTCAATATTTCCGTGTATAAAAACAAAATCGGCCTGTTTACCCTAGGTGGTTTCTATAAAAAAATGCAGGATGTATTTTTTCAAACGTCCATCTTTTATCAAAACTTAAGTTTCTATAATATTTCTTTTCCGGATTCAAGTGTCTGGACAGAGTTAGGCTTTGAAAAAAATCAATGGCCGCAGAAATCCGATAGAATAACCGCTTACTTAAATAATCCTGATCCTGCCTATGTTAAAGGATTGGAATTTGAATGGCAGACTAATTTCTGGTATTTACCCCGTCCCTTAAATGCGCTTGTACTCAACATCAATTATGCCAGAATCTGGTCTGAAATGGATTATCAACAAATTCAGAATACCGAGGGAACCGAAACTTATATAGATGATAAGGGTAGGAAACGATCACGTCCTGTATATATTACTTCGGACACCGTACGTACGGCAAGACTTCTGGGTCAGGGAGACCATATTTTAAATGTTGCCCTGGGTATTGACTATAAAGGTTTTTCAGGTCGTCTATCCTTTAACTTACAGGGTGATGTAATTTCTTTTATTGGGACCAGACCGGAACTCGATCAATATACAGGAAATGTTTACAAATGGGATATTACTCTTAAGCAACAATTGCCTATTGAGGGTATGAGTATTGCCTTTAATGGTGTTAATATTCTTCATAATGTTAGAAAAGAATACCAGAAATTCCCCAATGCCTCGGGCGGAAGTATAAACGAAAATTTATTTAGAACAACCTATCAGCCAAGAATATTTGAGCTTAATTTACGTTACTCATTATAAATAGTTGACCTAACCCTAAACTAAGAAAGGAGGTAAATAAAAAAAGAGGAAAGTTTTTTCGGTAACAGGTAATGTAATTAGTTCACTAATCATTTATGAAAGGAGATTTAACATGAAAAAAAGCTTACTAGTGTTGCTGCTTTTGTTATTTTCCATGTCAGTGGCATTTGGACAAATTGATGATTATGTTCTGGAAACAAGGGGTGATACCATTGTTATTAAGGACTTTTATGACATGGGAGATCAGCCAAATAGTTTAGCCGATGTTTTAGCAGCTGATGATGCTGCACCAGCAGGACGTGTTTATGAATTACAAGCAAATGGATATTATCCACAATCTGCTGGTATTCAATCACCTGCCAGACCTGTTGTTATTGCAGGTGCAACTACAACCCCACTGGTGCAAAGTGATGGTGATGCTCCTCCTATCATTTGCGGATACACCTCATCTTCAGGCGGTATGAATCTTTCCGATGATGTAACAGTAAAGAATTGTTCCATATATCAAATTTCAGCAAGTGGAACTTTAGGCTGGGCTTATTTTGGATACAATATTGAAGGCCTGACCTTAACGCTGGAAAATTGTTTGATGGAACATACCAGATGGGTTATGGTAAATTCTAATACTGTTGCTAATTCAACACTTAAAATCAGCGATTGTTATTTTGTTAATATGATTGGCGAACCCTGCCGTCGTAATGGTGGTGTCTATGATAATGTAAATCATAATACAGCTGAAATTTTTGTTGAAAACAGTACCCATGTGAATGCACAGGGAATGACCTATAAATTCAGAAATTATCCGGTTGGCAAAGCTTGGTTCAATCACAATACATTCATTAATATTGGAAGCACTGTTTTCGAAAATCTCGGTTATCTCAGTGATTATGCCGTTACCAATAATATTTTTGTTAATTGTAATGTTCAACCCTATATGAAGGGTTTGGATTATGGTGAGACTGATGTAGATAGTCTTCCCATGGGTATTATCAATTGCAGAGCTCTGCCTGATGATTTCGAACAACTTGATAGAAAAATACTGGTAGATGGTAATGTGGTTGCCTGGAGTGATGAGTTGAGCGATGTCGTTGACCTGGTAAGTGCTGCCGAAACCAATGGCACAACTGAATGGTATGATCAAATGATTACCATGAATACCAGAACTCAGGCGATGTTTAATGATGATGCTACCTATCCCAATTTGACAGAAGGTCGTTGGTATAAAGTAATGCCACATTTTGCTGAAACTCAGAATCTTCTTACAGATCAGCTGGATAATTTTAAAGATTGTTGCGTTGCCACAGTTGATGAAGCTGGCACAGCTCTTCTAGAAGTCTGGCGAGTAATAAACACAGCCGATGATGATTATATTTATCATGACTGGCCGATTCCGATTGATCTCTCTTATGATAATGCCGGTTTCGTTGCTGGCGCTTACGGCGGTTTTCCTGTAGGTGATTTAAACTGGTTCCCGACTGAAAAAACCACCTGGGAAGCTCAAAAAGCTGCTGAATACGCCGCAATACAG
>CAZKMO010000156.1:0-7985 GCA_964554015.1 uncultured bacterium | reverse complement strand
ACTGGGGATCGCCCGGAAAAAAGACATGGTAGAACAAATTATTAGTCATATAAATAATATTTCTTTTACTTTCCAGAAAAATGATAATCCCGATATTCTGACTTTCATTTTCCCTAAAGCTGATATGAAAAAAGCAGTTGAGTTATTGCATGATATTGTTTTTTAGATTGGTTGTAGATATTATTAGATATAATTATTTTTAATTTTTTTCAATATTTTATGTTGGTTTTAACCTGCCCGGCACTTGGCAAGTACCGGGCAGGTGTGTGTTTGGGCCTGTCAGTCTTCGATGGACTCAGACTGACATGTCTGTGGTTTACTAACAGCCTGAATATTACATTCGGTTATGTCAAGCCTGCGAAAGCAGGCATCCAGGGGGTTGGGGAGGTGTTGTATAAAATTTATTCAAAATCCCTTTTTTAATCTTTTCCCTTATATATGCGAAATCCAAATCCGGTAGTAATAAAAATCCCACCAGTTTGAAATCTTCTGCCGGAGAGATAGTATTGATGCCTGTCATAGAGTTCAGTTATATATTTACTCACTTTGACACTCTCAAACTCATACCCTATTTCCAGGGAAAGCTGGAGTTTTGGTGACAACTGAAAATTATACCCAAATACAGTCTGTACGCCAATTCTGGGGGATTCTGAGTTAAATTCTAAAAGTTCATCGGAGTGATAAGTTAATCCTAAACGGCCGTAGAAATCATGGTTGAATAATCTGAAGTTTTTTTCTATTCCTAAGGTATACCATATGCTGGAAACCGAAAACGATCCCTGGGGATCATCCACCCGAAATTCATATCGTAATAGCTGGAAATATATTCCGGGATCGAGGTCAATCTCACCGCCGTACATGAATTCCATATCACGATCAAAGTATGCTCTTAGATGTGAAGAAGCGGGGTATAAAAAAGAAATTTTGGGTCGGAGATAGATTTCTGCATGGGATTGTTGTGCCTTCAAAGATGAAAACAATAATAATGACAAAAAAAATGTAAAAACAAATAAAATATACATCCTGGATATTTTCATTGTTTTATCTCCTTGACTTTTTTATTTATATAATATTTTATCAACTCTATACCATCTTCATTAACTGCCATATAGAAAATATTACCTGTATTATCGACAGCAATATTTTTATTTGCGTAAATGTATATATTAGATGGTAGTTGATCCAAGGTTGTAACGCACTCCCCATTTTGATTAAATATCATTATAATATCATTATCAAATTTATTATTTTTATCTTTTAATCTCATTCTATCATTAAATAAAACATACACATTATTGGAACGATCTTGTTTGATAATTTTTGTATATTTGAAATCCTCGGTAATATATTTATCTATATCAGTATGTATTTGATGATATGTTCGGTCACCTATAGATTTTTTTAGTATTTCATTTTTCTTTATAGGTAATTTAAATAATGGACATTTAGGGCAAGCCTTACACCATTATCTTCCCTTCCTTCAAAATAGTCTTCCCGTCGATGACCATGGTGGGATTGAGGATGACGGCATCGTTGTGGCAGGGTACCGTATTGGTTCCCCCAAAAGAGATACTGTTACCGAATCCGATATGAACAGTACCCTGTACTTTTTCATCTTCCAGAGTGATACCGGTTAATTTGGCATGCGGATTAGTGCCTATGCCGATTTCAGCAATATTCCGGCTTTCATGACCGTAGGGGCGGAGAATTTGCCTTACCGTTTCTACTTCCTTGTCTCCGGTTAAGCGGATTCCATACCCGTCTTTTATGGTTACCGTTATAGGATTTTTTAATAATCCCACTTCCGGGAAAGAACCATCAATAATCAAGGTTCCTTGAGCAGAATACTGAACCGGGCCAATACAGGCCTCACCGGCAGGAATATTGGAAAAGTTGCCTGGTTTATGGACCATCCCAGTATCGGAATACCCTTTTTTACGGGAAATAGAACAAGAAAAATTAGTTCCTTGGCGTGTGGTTAGATGTATTTCTTTTCCGATAGTGAGAATATCGGCAAGTTTTCTGCTGGTATTTATTAAAGTGGTATAATTTCCCACCAGATTTCTTCTTAAAATAGCTTCGGTCACTCTGGGCATGCTGGCAATACGGGTTCCGGATTGAGAGGCTTTTCGGCGCGCTTGCATATGTGATATAGATTTACTGGTTATAAGAAGGGCACAATCGGAACCTTGCAGAAGTTTTTTTATGGTTTCAGTTGGCTTGTAGTTTCTATTTTTTATTTTGGGAAGAATATGAAGAGAAGGATTTTTAGACAGGCATTTTGCTTTTAGATAAAATTCATAAGCTAATTTACATTGAGGTTCATCAGCCAGAATAAGGATTTTTTCATTCTTTTTTATCTTAAAACAATCCTTTAAAATGGAAATAATGGCATGATGGAGTTCAACCATGAGTAAATAACCTATAAATGTTTATAGTAAATGAGAATCTATAATTTTTAAAATAATTCTCTTCAGACAAAAAGTCAAGAAAAAAATAGAGAAATAACCCGATTTTAACATTGACTTTTTCCCAAAAAACATATACTTTCCCAGTAGTTTATCAAAATATGTTAATATTTAACAGGTAGATTATGGCTGGTATAAAAAATATGAATCTCGGTCAGTATGCTCCCCGGATGTCTGTTGTCCACTCTCTGGATCCAAGAATTAAGATTTTTTTCTGTTTGGTTATGATGGTTTTGATTTTTTATACAGATCAAATAGAACTACTGGTTTTTTTATCAATAGTCATCTTTTTTTTATATTTTTTGGCAAAACTTACATTAACCTTAGCTTTAAGCAATGTCAGGCCCTTTGTTGTGCTGTTTTTACTCACTTTATTGCTTCATGGTTTTTTTACTCCGGGGCAAATTTTATTGACTATTCCCTGGTTAAATTTTGATATTTCTCTGGAAGGTCTGTATAAAGGATTTTTTTATACTTTTCGTTTAATTATGTTGATTATTCTGGCAGGATTGCTTACTTTATCCACTTCTCCCATGAGTTTAACGGATGGAATCGAACGAATTTTAAAACCTTTTACTAAATTAAGATTACCAGCTCATGAAATTGCTATGACCATATCCATAGCCATGCGTTTTATACCCATCCTTATTGAGGAGTCAGAAAGAATTAAAAAGGCACAAATCTCCCGGGGTGCTAAATTTGAGGGCAATATATACAACAGAACAAAAAGTATCATACCTCTGGTTATTCCCCTTTTTATTTCTGGTTTTAGAAAAGCGCATGATTTATCTTTGGCTATGGAGGCTAGAGGATACAGGGGGAGTGAGGGGAGAACCAGTTATTTGCAGTTAGAATTGGGGAAAAATGATTTTATTTGTTTATGTTTACTTTTTTCCCTAACTTTATTAATAATAGTTTATGGATGAAATATATATTTAATAAAATGACACATATAAACGCTGATAAGAAAAGATGTATTAAATTACTTATAGAATACGAAGGAACTGAATTTGCCGGATGGCAGATACAACCAGAGATGCGAACAGTACAGGAGGAAATAGAAAAAGGATTATATAGATTAACAGGAACAAAGATCACAGTAACAGCAGCGGGAAGAACAGATGCCGGGGTTCATGCTTTAGCGCAGGTGGTTAGTTTTCCAACCGATAGCCAGTTATCGTTGACAGCTTTTTATAAGGGTTTAAATCGCTATTTACCTGAAGATGTCAGAGTTAATGAGGCAGAAGAGAAAAGGGAAAATTTTAATGCCAGAAGAGATGCAGTTGCTCGTACCTACAGATATATTATTGCCACCAAGCAGAAAATTATTGGCAGACGATACTGCTGGTATCCTCAATTTAATTTTCTTTTAGATCCTATTAGGAAAACTTCTAAGTATTTAAAAGGAGAACATAATTATACTTCCTTTTGCAAAAAAGACAAGGAAGATAATTATGATAATATATCTACAGTCCATACCATAAAATGGAGAATTCAGGAGGATGATATAATCTTCGAAATAACCGCCATAAGATTTTTTCATAATATGGTACGGATAATAGTAGGGACATTATTGGAGGTAGGAAGAGGCAGATGGACTCCCCATGATTTTAAAAATATTTTGGAAGCCCGGGATAGAAAGTTAGCCGGCCCCACTGCTCCTCCTCAGGGATTGTTTTTGGTGAAAGTTCACTATAAGTAATAAAGATTAAAGAAAAAAGAAAAAAGATAAAAAATAAAAAAAGAAAAGAAAAAATTAGGAGGTTTAGATGAAATTTTTTATTGACACTGCTAATGTGGATGAGATTAAAGAAGCTGCAAGTCTGGGAGTGCTGGATGGGGTAACCACCAATCCTACTTTGATTTCCCGGGAGGTAGAAAGAACCGGAGCTAAATTCAAAGATATCCTGAAAGAAATTTGTGAGATTGTTAAAGGACCGGTCAGCGGAGAAGTGGTAGCTTTGGACCATAAAGGGATGGTGGAAGAAGCAAGAGAACTTGCTAAGCTTGATCAGCATATGGTCATTAAAATACCCATGACCAAAGATGGATTGAAGGCAGTAAAGCAGCTTTCCAGTGAAAATATAAAAACAAATATGACTTTAATTTTCTCTCCTTCCCAGGCACTATTGGCAGCCAAAGCAGGTGCAACCTATGCCAGTCCTTTTGTGGGAAGACTGGATGATATCAGCCATGTGGGAATGGAACTGGTAAGCAGTATTGTGACTATTTATGAAAATTACGGCTTGGAGACCGAAGTGATTGTCGCCAGTATACGAAATCCTCTCCATGTTGTAGATGCTGCTTTAATGGGTGCACATATCGCTACCATTCCCTTCAAAGTAATTGATCAGCTGGTAAAACATCCTTTAACTGATATTGGGATCGAGAAATTTTTAGCAGACTGGAAAAAAGTAAAATAAATTGTAGGTATGCATAGGAGATACTAAATGATAACACAGGACATGAAAAAAGGAATTCTGTGTGATCAAAAGAAGTTAGAGGATAAAAAAATGCTATTTAAGAAATTTTTATTATCAATGATAATTTCCTCTTTTTTTATGACATATCTGTTTTGTTCCCCCCACAAGGAGAGTAATGGTAAGCAAACAGGAGCTGAGGAGAATAAACTTTTTACTACCCTGCAAGATAATTCCAAAACCATGCTTAATGATGATATTTATCTGTCCAGGCATAATGCTATCACTAATGCTATTTCTAAGGCCAGTCCGGCTATTGTGGGAATTAATGTTACTCAGATAAAACGGTATTATACCAGATCTCCGTTTTTTAATGACTCTTTCTTTCGTTATTACTTTAAACCTTATGAGTATGAGCAGAAAGTGAAGGGACTTGGATCTGGATTTTTAATTTCTTCGGACGGATATATTCTCACCAACGAGCATGTGGTGCATGAAGCAGAAGAGATTGTAGTGACTATGACAGACAATAAAAAATTTAAGGCAGAGTTAGTGGGCAGTGATGAAAAATATGATGTGGCTTTATTAAAAATCGATGGGGAAAATCTCCCTTACATTCCCCTGGGTAATTCCGATGATATTATCATCGGAGAATGGGTAATCGCTCTGGGTAATCCCTTTGGCCTTTTTGATGTGAGTGCTAAACCAACCGTAACCGTGGGAGTGGTGAGTGCAGCAGACATGGACTTTCAGGGCGAATATGCTATACAGGGCAGATCGTATACTGACATGATTCAAACGGATGCATCCATCAACGGAGGCAACAGCGGCGGTCCCCTGGTGAACAGCCTGGGTGAATGTATCGGTATTAATACCTTTATTTTTTCCGGCAGTCAGTATGAAAAAACCTCTATTGGAATTGGTTTTGCTATTCCCATAAACAGGGCCAAGGAGTTATTACCGGAGTTAAAAAAGATAGGCAAGATTGACAGATCTTTTTCTACCGGACTGGAAGTACAAAATCTTTCCTTTATCACAGCCTTACGCCTGGGCATTTCACCAGGAGATGGAGTCATTGTCAGCAATATTGAAAAGGGATCCCCAGCAGATGATTCTGATATTAAGGTTGGCGATGTTGTGGTTATGATTAATAAACAACGAATAACTTCTACCTACGATGTAAAGCAGGTAATAAATCGTATTGATATAAGGGAAAATAACAAGCTCGAATTGATTGTCTATCGTAACGGGAAACTGAAGCAGATAAATATATTTTTAGAAAATCAAGAATAAACAACCAGAAAGAGAGGATAATTGTGATTAAACGGTACACTCTTCCTGAGATGGGTAGAATTTGGACCCGGGAGAATCGGTTTGCCAAATGGCTGGAGGTGGAACTGGCAGTGTGTGAAGTTCAAACAGAAAGAGGAGAGATACCTGCCCAAGCCTGGGAAAATATCAAGCAAAAGGCTGCTTTTGATATCAAAAGAATAGATGAGATTGAAGCAGTGGTTAAACATGATGTCATTGCCTTTCTCACCAGTGTTGCCGAGAAAGTAGGGAAGGATTCCCGTTTTATTCATCAGGGAATGACTTCTTCGGATGTACTGGATACAGCTACTTCCTTGCAGTTAAAAGAGGCAGGGATGCTTCTTAGACGAAAACTGGAAGGATTAAGAGAAGTTTTAAAGAAGCGAGCTCTTGAATTTAAAGATACAGTCTGTATCGGACGTTCACATGGCATTCATGCTGAACCGATTACTTTTGGTTTAAAACTGGCTTTATGGTATGATGAGGCAGGCAGGAATCTGGAACGGCTGAACCGGAGCATAGATACTATTTCAGCGGGGAAAATATCCGGTGCAGTGGGTACATTTGCCCATCTGGATGTAGAGGTGGAAGAGGCGGTATGTCGTAAACTTGGTATCAATTATGCGCCGGTTTCCACTCAGATTGTGCAGCGAGACAGACATGCGGAATATTTATCCACTCTGGCAATTATAGGTGGATTACTGGAAAAAATAGCAGTGGAAATACGTCATTTGCAAAGAACCGAAGTAGGAGAAGCGGCAGAATTTTTTTCCAAAGGGCAGAAAGGATCTTCGTCAATGCCCCATAAAAAAAATCCCATAACCTGTGAGAGAATTGCAGGCATGGCCAGGCTGCTTCGTTCGAATTTAATGGCTGGTCTGGAGAATATGGCTTTATGGCATGAAAGGGATATTTCTCATTCTTCAGTGGAAAGAATTATTTTGCCGGACAGTAATATCCTTTTGGATTACATGTTATATAAAGTAATTAATTTAGTTAAAAATCTTATGGTGAATCCTGAGCGTATGAAAGAAAATCTTGAGATGACTAAGGGATTAATTTTTTCTCAATCGTTACTATTGGCTTTGACTAGGAAAGATATTACCCGGGAAGATGCTTATGGCTTGGTGCAAAAAGTAGCTATGGAGTGCTGGGAAAGTGGCAAAGATTTCAGAGAAATGGTAGTAAGTAATAAAGATATCAATCAATATCTATCCCCAGAGGAGATAGAACGATGCTTTGATCTTAATTATCAATTACGCAATGTTGACCGTATTTTTCAGAGAGTTGGGATTTTATAATTTAGGAGGATAAAATCGTGGATATAAATAAAGGGAAAATAGTCATTAAAAAGGGTGAAAAAAATATTCACGAAA
Source organism: uncultured bacterium (assembly GCA_964554015.1). GTDB lineage: Bacteria > Zhuqueibacterota > QNDG01 > QNDG01 > CAYUAG01 > CAYUAG01. Next base: position 410 of record CAZKMO010000156.1, on the reverse strand, counting down.
CCAATGATGAAAAATTTCAGATAATACATTTTAAAGAAAATATACCGGATAAAGGTAAAAATAATGTATTCAAGATCAAAGGTAAGGGAAAGGATAATTGTGCTATTGCAGTTGGTATATATAAATATTTAAAAAGTTTCAATATTCCTACTCATTTTAAAGAACAAATTCAAACAAATGAAATTTTGATTAAAATGGTCGACAGAATACCAGTTAAAATTTGTATCTGGAATATTGCTTCTGGAGAATTCGGAAAAAATTATAAGATAAAAAAGGGGGAATTTTTAAAATGCCCGGTTATTGAGTACTATCTTAATATGGAAAAATTTCGTTTTCCAATGATAAATACGGATCATATCTTAGCTTTTGAATGTGCAACAGAGGAAGAATGTAAAGCTATGGATATTTAT
>CAZKMO010000155.1:0-8139 GCA_964554015.1 uncultured bacterium | reverse complement strand
TCAGATGATACAGTAATATTGGATTTAAGATGTTTATACCCGGTAGCGGTGATAATAATTGGATTTAATTGTACTGCTTGGGGAGCAAGGGCAATATTAAGTTCCGTATCTTTGTTGATCTGAAGAGTTTTAATGGTCTTGGATTTATATCCAATAACTCTCACTGTAATATCATATTTACCTTTAGGTAAATTTTTAATAAAATATTGACCATTATTTCCTGAAGCAGTACCAAAATGAGTGTTTTCAAGAATAATATTTGCATCCGGAATAGGTTTATTTGTTAATTGATTTGTAATGGTTCCATAAATCTTTCCATAAGGAACAGCCTTAAGTTGATGGGGAAAAATACTGATACAAATCAATAATATTATTTTTATTAGAGTTTTCATTGTAGTCTCCTTTCCTGTAATCAAGTATGGTTACATTATTACTGATTTAAGAGTTATAAGCATAACATTATTATATAAGATAGAACTTAACCGATACTTATAAGATTAACTGTATTAAAACGAACTATCCATTTAGGTATACTGTTCTTAATGATCACCCGGTAACTCTGTAATCAGTAACTTCAAAGGAAAGGAAAGAAAAAATCCCACCTTCGCTAAAATCAAGTGGGGATTATTATTAAATCCTACCTCGCCCTCGAAGGTTAACAGATTAAATGTGAAATGGCAGGTTTCCTGGCTTGGACCGTCTACCTACTCACTGTACCTTCCTAATTCTTTTATTTAAGAAAGAATTAGTGGATAATTACAGTTTTCGTTGCCTTCACAGTAGCGGGGCTGCAGCGGATTCTAACCGCTTTCCCTTTTAACCATTTACGGCACCATTTCATTTATGTTGAGATTAATCTCTAAAATAATATATGGTATTAGTATATTAAATGCAAAAATTTTTTAAATTTTTTTTGTTTCCCTAAAAAACAAATTTTACTACAACTAAAAAAATTTGCATACCGGAATAATTTTATTTATATTAAATATAAGTTCAGAAATGGGGGAGATAATGATTTTATTTGTTTCAAAAAAACCCCTGCATCCAATCCTAAAATTTTTTAATTTTAATAATATAGATTTATTTCAAGATAAGTTTCATAATTCAGAAATCCTTAAGTTTTATTGTCTGATTTACAGAAAGATAGTGCATATTGCTTTATTATTTTAAATTCGTACTTAAATTAAATTATTTTATATTAATAATTAATTTTGGGGAATTATTACTGAATGATAAGAGAGCAGCTCAAAAAAAATGAAGTGAATTTCCAAATTCTTTCAGACCAGTCGAACGATGCTATTGTGATTTTATACGGTTTAGAAGTAATATATTGCAATCCTAAATTTGAAAAATTAATAAAATATTCTCATAATAAAATTATTAGTCAAAGTATTCTGAATTTTATTATTGATTCGGATCGTAAAGAGGTTGTGAAATATTTTGAGAAACATCTTCGAGAAAATAAAACTATTCGACCATATAAAACACAACTTATATCAAAAGATAATAAAAAAATAAATATTAAAATCAAACCTTCACTTATTTCTTACCACAGTAAAAAAGCTTCCTTGCTTGTTATACATAAAATCAGCGAGCATAAACAGACTGAAAGAAAAATACGACATTTAAATACGGTTTTACGTTCCATACTTAATATTAATCAGCTTATTACCCGTGAGAAAGATCCAATACGCTTAATTCAGGGAAGCTGTGATACTCTGGTTAATTCCGGAGGCTATACCGCTGCCTGGATTGCTGTTTGCAATAAAGACAAAAAGTATATTCATTTTGTTGAAAGTGGAATTGGTAAAAGTTTCAATTCATTTTGTAAAAATTTTAGCGAGGCTAATTCACCAGAATTTGTTCAATATGCTTTAAAACAGAATAATCCAGTTTCTAATTGTAAAAGAGAGAATATTTGCTGCACAGATTACTCTTTATTGAAAAATACAACTGATCAATGTGTATTAATGTATCGCTTACAATATAAAAATCAATTATATGGAATACTGGCAGTTCATGTTTCCCAAGAATATATTGATATGTGTGAAGAGAGAGAACTTTTACAAGAAATTGGTGATGATATAAGCTTTGCTTTGTATGGGATTGAATTAGAAGAAGAGTTAAAACAGAGAAGGGAACATTTCCGTAGTATATATGAAAATTCGACTATTGGTATGTATCGTACGACTCCTAAGGGTGAGATTATAAGGGCAAATCCGGCTTTAGTGAAGATGCTGGGCTATTCTTCTTTTCAAGAACTGCAGCAACGGGATCTGGAAAAAGAAGGTTTTGAACCAGAATACCAACGTCGCACATTCAAACAGATAATAAGCAAAGAAGGTAGCGTTGTTGGTCTTGAATCGGTTTGGAAACGTAAAGATGGAAAAAGAATATTTATTAGAGAAAGTGCAACTGCTTTTAAAGACCGGAGCGGAAAAATTATTTATTATGAAGGAACTGTAGAAGATATCACTCAGCAAAAACAGATAGAAGAGCAGTTGATTAATGCTGAAAGTGAAAGGCGGACAATCCTTGATGCCCAGCTGGAACATGTCATATATGAAGACACAGAAATGAAAATACTCTGGCCTAATCAGGCGGCTTGTGATTCTGTAAATATGAAGCGGGAAGAGTTGATTGGTCGTTATTGTTATGAAATCTGGCCAAAACGGAAAACACCTTGTGTTGATTGTCCGGTAATAGAAGCAATAAGGACTGGAAAACCACATTCTATTGAGAAGCAGACTCCCGATGGACGGTTTTGGTTTATTCGCGGTTATCCAGTTCAAAATTCTAATAAAGAGATAATTGGAGCTATTGAAGTTACCTTGGATATTACTCGACGTAAACTGGCTGAAAAGCAAGTCAAAAAGGATTTGGAAGAGAAAAGTATATTACTCAAGGAAATTCATCATAGGGTGAAAAATAACCTTCAAGTAATGCGAAGTTTAATTCATCTGCAGCAAATACATGAAAAAAATACAGTATTTCAGGATTGCGCTACAAAATTATCAAATCGTATTCTTTCCATGGCTCTCATTCATGAGCAATTATATTCTTCAGAAGGAATAGCCCAAGTAAATCTTAAAAATTATTTTAAATCTTTACTTACCAAAATCAAACAGAGTTATATTTATAAGCAGATTACTATAGAGCAACATATCGCTGATGTATATTTACCACTTGATTTTTCTATACCACTTGGTTTAATAGTTAATGAACTCATTACCAATGCCTTAAAGTATGCTTTTCAAAATAAAGAGAAAGGTAAAATTATTATTCGTTTTATTCAGAAAAAAGATTATTGTCTATTGCAGATACAAGATAATGGAATTGGTATGCCGATCGAAATAGATATTAAAGAACCGGATACCTTAGGATTTAAATTGGTAAGTATACTTACCACTCAGCTGGATGGAACTATACATATAAATCGAAAAAAGGGGACAAATATAGAAGTATATTTTCCTATTACTAAAATAGCCTACTCGTAGTTGATCGTTGTCTACAGGAATATGGATGGCTATTGATATTTCCATAAAATAACAGGTTTTACGATCAGGGTAGAGAAAATGTACCTTTAATTATCAGAAGACTGGATCAAATAAATATGAAAGAATCATTCAATAAAAATGATAAATATTGTAGAATTTTAATTAATGCAACACATGATTTAGTTTTTTTTATTGATAGACAGGGAATTCTTATTGATACTAATCAGAGTCATCTCTTTGCTCAACCTCGCGAGAAGATGATTGGTAAAAGTATTTTTGAACATTTACCAGAAGATTTAGCCCGGAAAAGAAAAGCAATGATAGAACAGATTATTAACACAGGTAAACCAATTACCTTTCAGGATAAGAGAGAGGGAAGATATTTTGATTCCAATTTATATCCTATATTTGATAAAACTGGAAAAGTAATACAAGTAGCTATATTTGCTAATGATATAACCGAACAAAAACAAGCAGAATCTAAGATTTTACAACTATTACATGAGAAAGAAATTCTTCTTAAGGAAGTTCATCACCGTATTAAAAATAATATGAATACCTTGAAAAGTATGTTTTCTTTACAGGTTAATGCTACGGAAAATCCTGAGATAAGGGGAGTTCTACATGTGGCCATGAATAGGATTGCCTTAATGAGTAAAATATATGAGCAACTGTATCAAAAGCCAGATATACAGGATATTAGAATACGTTCGGTTATCAATGATTTAGTTATTGAGATTCAAGAAACCTTTGAATCTTCCCAAAGGTGTAATATTTCTCTTGAAATTGATGTTGAAGATATTTTAGTAAAAGCCAAACAATCTTTTTATTTAGGAATCATCATCAATGAATTGGTAACCAATGCCTTTAAATATGCCTTTCCCAATAGAAAGAATGGTATGATAATTATTTTAGTCAAGGAAACAGATACAAAAGCCCTGGAAGTTATGGTTAGAGATAATGGTATTGGCATATCCAAAGAACTTATAAGCAAAGAATCTTATGGGTTTGGTTTTAAGCTGGTAAAAATTTTTACCAAACAGTATAAAGGGAAACTTGATATAACCAATGATCAGGGAACCATTGTCAAAGCAACGTTGACAAAAGAAGATTGAGTAAAGGAAATAGCAATTCCTATAAATTTTTTTTTCTGGTTAATAAACATTACTAATTTTTTATTTTTTCTAATTAGGGGGAAATTATGTATAAAAAACCTTCAATTCTTATTGTTGAAGATGAACTTATTGTGGCTACTGATACGAAAGCTCGCCTGGAAAATTTAGGATATAAGGTAAAAGGGATTGCTGTTTCTTCTGATAAAGCTTTGACTCTAATTCAAAAAAAGAGACCAAATTTAGTGCTTATGGACATAAAATTAAAGGGGATGACTACTGGTATAGAAACTGCGATAAAGATTAAAGAGAAGTTTAATATCCCCATTATTTATATCACGGCTCTTACCGATCGAGAGACATTAATGATGGTTAAAGAGACAGATCCTTTTGGCTTTATTACCAAACCATTTGATGATATCGAATTAATGGGTGTTATTGAAACATCACTACATAAGTTTCAAATGGAACAAAAGCTCAGAGAAAGTGAGGAAAACTTGAGAGAAGCCCAGAGAATTGCCCATCTGGGAAGCTGGAGTTTCGATTTGGGAACTAAAAAATTTTCGGTTTCAGAGGAAATGATTCATATTTATAATTATGAAAAAAAATATAAAGGTTATGTACATATGGAAGAATTTATGGAAAATATTCATCCCGATGATAGAGAACGGGTTTTATCAGCTTTTTATGGGGCTATTGAAGGGAAAAAACCATATAATTTAAATTTCAGGATAATACGCACAGATGGAGAAGAACGAATCCTGCATGCCCAGGGAGATGTGGTAAAAGATGACTTTGGTAAACCAATAAAAATAATTGGTACTGGTCAGGATATAACTGAGAGAAAAAAAGCAGAGGTGGAAATAAAACAATTACAAGCAGACTGGGAAAACATCTTTGAAGCTATTGGTCATTGTGCTTTAATCCTGGATCCTGATTATACCATCCTGGCGGCAAATATGGCTGCGGTTAAAGCCACTGGATTATCAAAAAAAGATTTGATAGGAAAAAAATGCTATAAAATTTTTTATAAAACCAATAAATCTCCCGAGGAATGTCCTATGAAAAAAATGCTTCATTCCGGAAAAATGGAAACTCATGAAATGGAAGTAGAAGCTTTGGGAGGAAAATTATTTATCTCCTGCACACCAATTCTAAATGCCAAAAAAAAGTTAGAAAAAGTTATCCATATTGCCATAAATATTACCAGGAAGTAAGCAATTACTAAAAAACAGTTAAAATATTAAATTTTTCATAAAATTTACCGACTCTTAAAAAGGATAAAGTAAAAATTATCTATTAGTAGATAAAAAAGTACATTTTTTTTCCTAATTTGATTCATACCATAATATTATCAATCATATAATTTAAGAAAAATTAGATACTTATAAAATATATAATAAATTGTTTCGATGGCAGAGTATTTGCTTATTAAAAATTGTCAGGTATTCAGTAATATGATTAAAGGATTATTTATGACCAAAGCTTCTATTCTTATAGTTGAAGATGAAATAATTGTGGGTGAGGATTTACGTTTAACGTTGCAGAAATTAGGGTATAGTGTTTCTAATCTGGTAAAGAGTGGTGAAGAAGCTTTATCCATAATATCTACTGATTCTTCCCCTAATTTAGTATTAATGGATATACAGTTAGATGGAAATGTTGATGGTATAAAAACAGCAGAAATAATAAATCAAAAGTATGATTTGCCGGTTGTTTTTATAACATCCTATACTGATGAGAAAATAATCCATAAAGCCAAACTTACTCAACCTTATGGATATATTATTAAACCATTTGATGAGAATAAGTTAAAAAGTACCATTGAAATTACTCTTTATAAAAATCATATGGAAAATAAGCTTAAAAAGAATGAAAGATGGCTGTCCACGGTTTTTAATTGTATTGGTGATGGAGTTATCGTTACAGATAAAAATGATAAAGTTAAATACATAAATGGAATTGCGGCAAAATTAACTGAGTGGAACCGAGAGAATGCTATTAATAAAAATTGGAAAAATGTATACAAAGTTGATGATAGCAGAATAGCGAAACTAGATCAAATTCTGGAACTTGAAAAATTATTTCTAAAAAGAAAAGATGCTTGTTTGACTACAAAAAAATCACACCATATCCCCATAAGTAACAGTATTTCGCCCATAAAGGATGAAAAAGGAAATTATTTGGGAAAAATTTTTGTTTTTCATGATATTATCAATCGTAAATTATCTGAAAAAGCTTTAAAAGAAAGTGAAGAACGTTATCGAACTTTATTTGAAGATTCTGCTGATGCCATATTTATCACTACAACTAAAGGAAGATTTTTGGTAGTTAATCAATCTACAGTTGATTTATTTGAATACAATAAAGAAGAATTATTGCAGTTAAGTTTTGAAGATCTATTTATTATTCCGAAAGAATGGGAGGAATTCAGGAGAAATATTGAAGAATATGGTACTATTAAGAATTTTGAGGTTACTTTAAAAAATAAATATGATGAGGAATTAATTTGTTTATTAACTGCTACAATTCACCGATCAAAAAATAATAAAATTTTAGGATTTCAGGGTATTGTACGTAATATAACTGCTCAAAAAAGAACAGAAGCAGAAAAGGAAAAAATGCAGCACCAGCTTATGCAGGTACAGAAGATGAAAGCAATAGGTATCCTTGCAGGTGGTATTGCTCATGATTTTAATAATCTTCTGACAGTTATTCAGGGAAATAATGATATAATAATGCAAAAGACAGATCCCACAAATAATATATTTAAAGACTTGCAAGAAATTCAAATGGCTACTGATAAAGCCTCCGAATTAACTAATAAATTATTGGTTTTCAGCAAAAACAAACCAATGAAATTTGCTGCTTTTAATATAAATAAAGTTGTGTCAAACATGTTACAGCTGCTGCATCGGCTTATAGGAGAAGATATCTCTATATATACTGATTTAAACGATAAACTATGGAATATTTATGGTGATAGAAATACCATGGAACAGGTAATATTAAATCTGGTGGTAAATGCTTGTGATGCAATGCCGGGAGGAGGACATATAAATATTAGTACCCAGAATATTAATATTATTAAAGAAAATAATTATAACCTTCCTGATATTCCAGAGGGTCAGTATGTGTTACTGACTGTGAGTGATACTGGGGAGGGTATGGATAATAATACATTACAACATCTTTTTGAACCCTTTTTTACAACCAAAGATGAAAGTAAAGGTACAGGTTTGGGACTTTCAGTTGTGTATGGAGCAGTTAAACAACATAAAGGAACTATTTATGTTGACAGTACCGTAGGAGAAGGATCAGTTTTTCAAATTTTTTTACCAGCATATTTAAGAGAAGAAAAGGAAAAAATTATTGCACCACCGCTTCCTGATGAGTATTTAAAAGGTGATGGTCAGGGAGTTTTATTGGTGGAAGATGAACAAGCTGTACGTAATTTTTGTGAATCTATATTAAAAAAATATAATTATTCTGTCTGGTCGGTTTCAAATGCAGAAGAAGCATTAAAGGTA
>CAZKMO010000154.1:4839-8165 GCA_964554015.1 uncultured bacterium | reverse complement strand
CACCCATACGTCCAGATCCCATTATGGGCAGCAGCGCTTCAACCTCTTTGCATGTCGATTACATTCAATACCTTCAATAATCTCTTTGTCTTACTCATTGCAATTTCAATCGCTGGGATGGTCTGGCTTTCAACTAGGTGGCTAACGTCGTTCGGAATAGCTCCTCTTCCGATTCTGGGGCTACTGCTATGGTTGTGGTTTTCCCATCCATTTCAGTACACTATGTTCTTAACTCAAACACATCCCCTCTTTCTCCTGGCAACCCTTGGAGCTGTGGTCATGGCAGAAAGAAAAAAGGAACTCTTCGCAGGTATCCTATTAGCATGTGCGGCAATCATCAAAATCACTCCCGCCTTGTTTTTGATTTATTGGGCCATCAACAGAAAATGGAAAGCGATCTTTTGGTTTTTTGTTACCGTTATTGGTCTTGTACTCGCTTCTTTAGCAGTGACAAACATTGAACTGAATTTGACATATTTATCAGAACTGAGACGTATCTCTAACGTCCTTTTGGTCTCCTGGAACAACGAGTCACTTGCAGCCTTGATTATGGGATACGACTATCCATCCGAAATTATGGACTGGCGTATGCTTCCATTGCCGACGTGGTTAAAGATTATTGGAACATGTTTCGCTTTGGGCACAATGGTTGTTGCTGGCTGGATGCGCCGACTTGAAGTTGAAGAAGGAGCAACTATTTCGATCGCATTTGTAGGCATGACTGCATTTATTCCAATTGCATGGAGCCACTATTTCATTGTTCTTCTCATTCCGATGGCGTATTTGATGGGGCGTGCGGTGAAAAAACCGGTTCTTTGGATTGTCATAATAGTACTGATACTGCTGACATTAAATGCTTCTGTGAGTTTGTTCAGACCATTTTTCGGGGCGGGTATGATTGTCTTGATCTCATGTATCACACTTTCAGTTATTGATATAAGAAAGCGAAAGCTTTCTCAAGCTTAGTTCGAATTGCATAAAAATATCAATTGATGTTTCTGGCTATTGTCCGAATAAACAATTGTTATAAAAATTAAAATTATTAGTTTTATATTTTTGTCGTAATTATATTAATAATAGCAGGTTGGGCTACATATCGCTGCTCTCAAGCTGAACTGCTATTTTCGGTTGTCTATTGAAATTTGAGAGGTAAAATATATCACCCTTTTTTGTTTAGTTATATTATTTTTCTTTTTGTAAGATGTTCTTCACCTCACATTTAAAAAGCCGATAGTGAAGAATACCTTGGGCAGTGATAAAAATATTATGTTATAACATGATAGAGGATTCAGAAATGAATACTGTTATTGCTACCATATTAGCAATTATTTCGTTCATTGGTGGTCATTTTTATAATAGAAGAAAAGATAAAGCTTTATTCTTTCTTGGTCTAATAGTTTTTTGGATTTTCATAGTATTATTTATTTCGATTTTTTCCGTACTTAGATCACATGCCCCATCTATAAATATTACTCATATATGTTTAATCTGGATTGGGATCATTTTAATCTGGATATGTAGTGTCATTATAACAATCATTGATTCGAAAAAACCAAAAAATAATATTCCTCCATGGTCAATCTGGGATAAAATTGGAGTATTTTTATTAAGCATATTCATGAGTATTATTTTTCTTTTTATGCTTATGAATTATATTTTTCGTGATACATATAAAAGTCGAATTAAAGAATCATACTTAAAGGAAAAATCAAGCCATTTTTATCATACTATCAATTATGGTGGATTGAGTTATCCTTATAATGATCTGCCTACTCCACCAGAAGGTTCTGGTAAGATTAAAGGTCAGTTTATTTATAATAATCTTCCAGTCGAAGGTATTGAACTTGAAGTATATTTAAATGGAAAGTACAAATCAAATAAACTAATAACCAATGGTGAGGGTATGTTCATAATTAAAGTACCATATGGTATCTGGTATATTAATCGAATTGTAACTTCTTCCTGGAAATCCATACCAGAACCAATAGATTTTAAAATCTTAAGTACCCAGGAAGGATCATTGGAAGATTATATAAAAACACCATTTTACTGGCGTGGCAACAACGGAATGCAATTGAATATTGTCCAAAATGAATCCATTGAACCTATATTATTTACAATAAAGAAAGAATTACATATTTTCTGGCCAGATACTAGAATAAATGAAAAAGTCACTGACATATCAAAATCCAATATACATTGGGAAGAGTATCCGCAAGCTGCAAATTATGTGATATGGATTTACGAAATCAAGAGAACTAAAATGAATTCAACAACATCCTATGCTCCGGTTTTTTCAAAAGTAATATATAATAAAACACAAATGCCGTTAACAGAATTACCATTAGTTCAAAGTAACTCAAAAACCGAATATCAAGTAAAAATATTTGCCTTTTCATCCGATAAGTCTCTATTAAGCGATTCAGGCTCAGGGTTTGAGAAAAATGTGTTTATGTTGAATAATTATAAAATATCTGAGAATGATGGAAGGTTGTAAGCAAATAATGAAAATGCCGGATGTTTCGGAGGGTTAGCTCTGTAAGATGTGCTCCACCTCACAGAAAAAAAGCTGAAGGTGATGAACACCTTCGGCAGCGATAAAAAATATTGAAAAATCATATAATAATTTAAGCACTCGTTTTGCAGTTTCAATAAAGGCAGGTATGGTTTTGAATGTTCACAGGTACAGAATTGCCATTGAATGCGGTGGAGGAACCATGGGAACAGATCATCTGGAAATAAATGTTCTATTCGGTTATATGTTGAGAAAATTGCTGTAGTATAGTTTTCAATACCATTTTTTTTTAGTTATCTCCTATATCATTCGTGAATGATATAGGAGAGCCGCTTTAATTTGTTTTCTATCATTATTTTGTAGATAAATCGGTTTATAAAATAATATTTTTTTTTAAAAAAGTTGAAACAAAGGGGTAAAAGTAACGTAAAATTACTTGATAAATATAACGATATTCGTTATATTTGATTTACGTTACAATTATTTTATTAAAGGAGACTGTTATGTCAAAAAGAAGAGATCACAGCAAAGGTGCCCGCACCATCGAGTTTTTACTATTGATTGCCCTACCCATAGTCTGTCACTATCTTATTCCCCTTGCCACCATCGTATCAGGTCCAGTACGATTTATCGGAATTGTGGTGATGATTATAGGAGCATTTATTTCCACCAAAGCAAGTCTGTCGTTTAAAAAAGCAGGAGCCGGGTTTCAACTGCAAACCGAAACTCCCTCTCTGGTAACAATCGGTGTTTTTCAATTCAGCAGAAATCCCATGTATCTGGGAATGATTACCTGGCTTCTGGGATTGGC
>CAZKMO010000154.1:0-4739 GCA_964554015.1 uncultured bacterium | reverse complement strand
TTTGGTACCGGGTACTGCGGCAGGGAGCCGCCCAGTTCGATGCAAGATTAAAAATATCCCAGATTGAAATGCACATAATAGGCATGGTCTATGAAAAGCCGGATTTACTCCTAAAGGATATCCGTAAACGGCTTGATCTGCCCCAGACCACCCTGAGCAGTATGGTAGCTAAATTGGAAAAAATGGATTTAATTAAACGAGTCATCAACCGATCCGATCTTCGCTCATTTTCGCTGCAGATCACAGACAAAGGCAGAAAACTGATGCAGGATCATAAAAGAAAAGACTATGAGTATACCAGAAATTTGTTGATGGCTTTGGATGAACAGGAAAGGGAAGAGTTTTCCCGGCTGTTTTTTAAGGCAGCTATGATGATAGGGGAAGCAAAGATATAGTTTTTTTGGGCTATACTCATATCCGGGAATTTTTCCCAAAATCCTCTAAAATCCTTTGGGATTAGAAACAATTTTCTTTTTTTAATCCCGAATAACCAGGGGATTGTCCAAAAAGATTAAATTTGTACAAGAATGTCATGCCGAGCGGAGTCGAGGCATATTTGTTTTTATCATATTTGTCACCCTTCGACTCCGCTCAGGGTGACAATTTAATAACTTTTTGGACAATCCTGAGAGTTCTTACTTTTTTTATTTGACATGTTAGCTTTAAAGCTTAATGTTGATTTTATACATGTGTCATTTTACTACAAAGAAATATATTGAAAAAAACCTATCTTTTTATAATTCATTAATAAACAGACACTAAAATGTACCAGAAAGAAAATGGTATAAAAGTTGTATCCTTTTGCCTGGAACTTCGTATGCATTATTAAGTGCAACATAATGATCACTTGTTTGTCTTATCATCAGAAACAATAATAAATCGTATAAATCAAAGGAGATATCCATGAAATATCTGATATATATAATAACAGGTAGTATAATTATAGGGCTGCTATTTATGACCTTCGGCTGCGGCGGGAACAGTAATGCCGAAGAAAACCAGGAAAAAGAATTGGCTGTTCCGGTGGAAGTGGCAACTGTTTATCGAGGAGATATTGCTGCCCGTTTTCAGGGAGCAGCCACTCTGGAAGCTGAAGAAGAAACCGAAGTGGTGGCCAAGGTCAGTGGCGTAGTAAAGGAAATTTTGGTGGAAGAAGGAGATCTGGTTTCCCAAACCCAGGCATTGGCAAAATTAGACGATGAAAAAATATCGGTACAGGTCCAACAGGCTGCCGCCAATCTGGCCAAATTAAAAAATCAGTTTATCCGTTCCAAAGAGCTGTATGAAAAGGAACTAGTCAGCACCGAGGAATTTCAGAGTATTAAATGTGAATATGAAGCCCAGCAGGCAGCTTATAATTTGACCAAACTGGATCTTCAATATACCAGTATCCACTCACCCATTAATGGTGTTATTACCCAACGTCTGATAAAAAAGGGCAATATGGTGCTGACCAATCAAAATGTGTTCAAAGTCGTGGATCTTGATCCCTTACTGGCGGTTTTATATGTGCCGGAAAAGGAGATGACCAAACTCAAGGTAAACCAGCCGGCTGATCTTACTTTTGATGCCTTGCCCGGAAAAGCTTTTAAAGGATATATCAAAAGAATCAGTCCGGTGGTAGATCCGGAGACCGGAACCGTGAAAGTAACCATACAGGTCAGGGACAAATCGGGGCAGTTAAAGCCGGGCATGTTTGCCAGGGTTAATATTATTCATGATTTGCGGTCTAATGTTATTTTGGCTCCCAAAAATTCCATTATTTCCGAAGATCGAAATTCCAAAGTATTTGTAGTACAGGACAGTATGGCCTTACAAAAATTTATTGAGCTGGGATATATGAATACATCTCATGTTCAGGTGATATCCGGACTTCAATCCGGGGATCTGGTGGTGACCACAGGAAAGGCCAGTTTGAAAGACAGTACCCGGGTAGATCCTATACCCATTTCCGACAATAAGGATTTATAAAAATAATTTGCATCATAAATAATATATAACCAGAAGAATATTAAATATGTGAGAAAAAATGAAAATAATTGATCTGGCTACCAGACGCCGGGTAACCATAGCCATGTTCACCTTTGCGGTTATTCTTTTCGGTATGGTTTCCTTTTCCCGATTAAAAATAAACCTTCTTCCCAATTTAACCTATCCCACCCTTACGGTTCGCACCACTTATCCGGGTGCGGCCCCGGCTGAAATTGAAAACCTGATATCAAAACCCATTGAAGAAACCCTGGGAGTGGTAAAAAATCTGAAACGCATCAGTTCCATATCCCGTTCCGGTCAATCGGATGTACTGCTGGAGTTTAACTGGGGCACCAACATGGATTATGCCGGTCTGGATGTACGGGAAAAACTGGATGCGCTGGAACTTCCTCTGGAAATTCAAAGACCTACAATTCTGCGGTTTGATCCCTCCCTGGATCCTATCATGCGGTTTGGATTTTTTCTATACACTCATCCGGATTCCCAGTCAACCGATTTTAATGCGGAAGAATTAAAACTGCTGCGGCGTTTTGCGGAACTGGAGATCAAAAAGGATCTGGAATCCGCTCCGGGAGTGGCGGCGGTAAAGGTGAGTGGAGGATTGGAAGATGAAATACAGATCCTGGTTGATCAGGAGCGGGCTGCCCGGTTAAACTTATCTCTGCAGCAATTAGTACAACAACTGCAAGCGGAGAATGTTAATCTCTCCGGAGGACGTCTAAAGGAAGGAACCTATCAGTATCTGATCCGTACCCTTAATCAATTTGAAACCGTGGCAGAGATCGGGGATGTAGTGGTATCCACAGACCGGGGCAAACGAGTATATCTTCGGGATCTGGCTGAAGTAAAACAAGGATTCAAGGAGCGCGAGGCCATTACCAGGTTGGATGGGAAAGAGGCAGTGGAAATAGCTGTTTACAAAGAGGGAGACGCCAATACCGTAGCCGTATCCCGGGCTGTGAAGGGGAGATTACACCACATTCGATCCAAACTGCTACCGGATACCAGACTGGTAGAGGTGTATGATCAGTCAACCTTCATAACCCAGGCGGTCAATGAAGTAATTCAGGCCGGAATAATCGGGGGAATTCTGGCAGTGATCATCCTTTATTTTTTTCTGAGAAATTTTTATACTACCGTGATCATATCACTCTCCATCCCGGTTTCGGTAATCGCCACCTTTAATCTCATGTTCGGGGCAGATCTTACTCTGAATATCATGTCTCTGGGAGGGATTGCCCTGGGAATCGGCATGCTCCTGGACAATTCCATTGTGGTCCTGGAAAACATTGCCCGTCATCGGGAAAAAGGCAAGAAAGTATTGCAGGCTGCCCGGGATGGAGCTTCCGAAGTCAGCACAGCGGTTATTGCCTCCACCTTGACCACTATCGCCGTGTTCTTCCCCCTGGTTTTTGTCAAAGGAATAGCCGGGCAACTCTTCCGGGATCAGGCCTTAACCGTTACCTTTGCCCTCCTGGCCTCCCTTATTGTAGCTCTTACCTTGATCCCCATGCTGGCCTCACTGCAATCTGCGAAAAAGACCGGATCAGAACCAAAACCTACCCAAAAGCCGAAACCACGAAAAGCCCTGGGAAGAGTAATTTATTCTATCCGGCATTTTATTTTTGTGACCCTGCCTTCTTTTATAGTCAAAATAATTATATCGCTGGCCAGATTAACAGCACGGGCTGTGGGGTTTTTGATTGCACCTCTGGCTCGAGGATTCCATACCCTGTACCAGCGTCTGGAGAACAGTTATCCCTCCCTTTTACGTCAAGCTCTACAGAAGCCGGGCATGGTTATTACCACAGCTCTTATTTTGTTTCTGCTCAGTCTGTATATGACTTCCAGGCTGGGAATGGAATTAATACCCCAGCTGTCGCAGGGGGAATTCATAGTGGAGTTCAAATTACCGCCCGGAACTCCCCTGGCCCACACTGATATCGCCATTCGCAGTATCCAGCAGTATGCCAAAAATATTCAGGGTATTGCCGCCACCTTCTCAGTAGCCGGCACCGGAAACCGGATGGATGCTAATCCGGAACAGGGTGGGGAGAACTGGGGGGAATTAAATGTGGAACTGGAGGAAAATTCAGCAGATGAATCTTACTTTATGGAACAGATTCGTTCCCGGATTCAGAGCCTTCCTGCCGTGCAATACAAGTTTTCCCGACCCACTCTTTTCAGTTTTAAAACTCCGGTGGAGATACAGGTATCCGGCTATAATTTGGATCATCTTAAAACCATCAGTGATGCTATTGCAGAAAAACTGCAGGATTCGGAGCGTTTTGCCGATGTTAAATCCAGTATGCAGAGCGGGCATCCTGAGATTCAAATCCGCTTTGATCGGGAACGGGCCGCAGCTCTGGGATTGGCTGTGTATGAGATTGCCGATCGGGTAGTAAATAAAGTACGGGGTGAAGTGGCCTCCCGCTATTCCTGGCAGGACCGGAAAATTGATATCCTGGTCCGGGCCCGATATGAGGACAGAAATTCAGTGGAGAAAATCGGGCAGCTGATTGTTAATCCCCAAGGTCAGCATCCTGTTCCTCTGAAGGCGGTGGCGGATATCAGGGAAAATTTAGGACCGGGGGAAATTCGCCGCAGCGGTCAGGAGCGGGTGGCGCTGGTAACCGCAAATCTCAATTTTGGTGATCTGGGAGCCGCTATTCAGGAGATCAATAGCCTTTTAAGTACCATTCATATTCCCGGAGACATGAGCGTACTGCTTACCGGACAAAGTCAGG
>CAZKMO010000153.1:0-8170 GCA_964554015.1 uncultured bacterium | reverse complement strand
GGTTGCCTCCTGCCATTCCCAGGGTATCACCGGCTGCTACCGGAATATCAACCCACATCAGGCAGTGTATATACATGTTATCAAAGCTGATCAGGGTATCGCATTCTATTTCGTCATAGGAATCAACCAGGGCCTGAATATCCTTATGCAGAGCGGACATGTGTCCAATGGTAACTATAAACTCCTCCTGATTTACAGACAGGTTCAGGGCATAGTCAGTGTAACCCCATTTTCCCTGAACGGTTGCCATGATTCTGGTAATGGTCATATCCGCAGGACTAAATACCGGTACCTGTTTGGTAATGTCGGATAATAAAAATCCGCCATGATCACAGGGAAATATTTTTCCCGGCACCCAGCCTATATTGGCAAAAAAATCAAAATCCTCCTCGTTAATAGGCAGTACCTGCAAAAATCCCTTACCGACTTCCTTTTTTGGTGCGGTTATATCGTCAGCAGATTTACAGGTGAGAAGAGATAATATAATGATAATTAGAGCACTTAAGAATATATTAATAATACGATGTCCGATCATCATGACCTCCCGTTACTATTCCACTAGAATAATAAAATCATTTTTCTGTTTTTATGGTGCAATTGCTGCCCAAGGTGTTCTTTACTTTCGGCATTCATCTGTGAGTAGAAGAACACCTCTCAGAGCGGGATCCTTCTTCTTTCATCTTCATGAAGAACCGAGTCTTTGAAGAAGATCCATTACCCAACCAAATGTATTGATGAATAAGTGCACACCAATGGTTAGATAGACATTTTTTTTCCACCATACGATATACACTAATGGCAACATTGCGATAATCCCGGTCACAAAAGCCTGCGGTTGCCAGAAATGGTAGAGCATAAACAATGTAACATTTACCAAGGGAGCCCATTTTCCGAGTTTTGTGAGTCTCGGCAATAGATAACCGCGGAAATAGAGCTCTTCAGTAAGTGGCCCTATTATGGCAATGAAAATCAATCCTAAAATCCACATCGTTCTTTCAATTGAAGGTGCATTCTGTTCTACACCGCCTCTGCTTAGTTTAAACCAATCCGGAATCCAGGAGAACAAGTTTGTTTCTAGAAAATTTACGATTTGTGAACCCCCAAATATTATAAGTACGAGCCAAGCAAGGGAAATTAATCCAAAAACAAGATATTGCCACCAGGGCATTTTTTCTCTGTAAAGAACGACTCCTTTCAATGAAAGTTTACCATTCATTTTCTTGCCTTGATAGCAGAGAAAGCCCATTTCAAAAGGTACCAGTATAAGAGCTACAAGAATATACATAACAAACATGGTGGGAATGCCTTTTTCACTCGCTATCCTAGCGAGAGGAATATAGAAAATCAACCATATGATTGCCGGCAGTAAATGCAATAATAGAAGTTTTGCCATTGACTTTTGTTCAAATTGAGTATGAGTTGAAGATGTTTCCTTCATAACATAACCCCCTTATTCTAAATATTTATTGTTGCTGACGAGTGACCATTATTTATTAATTTTTTTCGTGTGGCACTGCTTTTAAGCAGTGCTTAATTTACTTGTTCATTCAACACGACCTAAAGGTCGTGCCACACGTTCGACCTGAGAGTCCGGTTGATACCATTGTTAGAGTGCTTAATTTTTATTATTTACCTTTTTTTAAAAGAAAGAAACCAAAGGTTCCACCATTTACAATTTTTTGATCCTCTATTTCAAAATTCTGAGATTTAATCAATCTTGGTAATGCACCATTTCTTATAAAGTTACGATAATTTTTAAAGTGATTCTTTCCAGCAGTAATTTCAAAGAAAGTAATTATAATTTTTGAGATAAAGCCTTTTAGTTTTTTTAAGGGACCATTATGAAAGTCAATTAATAAAATTCTACCATTACTTTTTAATATTCGATTAGCTTCTTTTAAAACACCAAATCTTACTTCTTCATCCATTTCATGTAAAACTGTCATACTATAAATTAGATCAAAAAAGTCATCAGAGAAGGGGGTGTTTGTTGCATCGCATAATTTAAGTGTTGCATTTTGATCGAGCTTTTTCTTTGCCATATTAAGCATTGATTCTGAAAGGTCTATTCCAAATATATTACATTTTTTCTCTTGATATAATGTAAGGTGTGTTCCTGTACCACAACCAACATCGAGAATATTCATACCTTCGTTAACAGGAAACATTTTCAAACCAATTCTTCTTAATCCATTAACAAATGGTTCAATAATTGTATCGTACCAATATGCAGAATTTTTATATGGTTCTTTCACTAATTTTCTCCCAGCACTCTAACATTTTTTGCTTCCGAAGGTGTTCTTGATCGTTCCAGGGTTCTACCCTGGAACGGATTATTGGGGAGGGCTGAACCCTCCTTCTTTTAATGTTCTGGGGTAGAGAACCCCAGGACGATCTAAACAACTTAGTGTATCCACTAACAAAAATCAAGATTACTGCTATCAGTATATAATGCTTCCTTTGTTTTACAGAGATAGGAGTTCCAGTAAAATGCGGATATTATATCCGGAGATTTCGTTCAGCGATCATACATTACAGCCTGGTCAGTAAATTGCCAAGGTGGTCCTGTATCCACATCCTGTTTCTCAATTTTCAAGTGGATGTCATCAATCATTTGCATCAATAGTACAGCCCGCAGGGAGGGTGAGTCAGAACAAAGATACCAAACATTGTATCTGTACAGCTGACTGTCTGGTGTCACAACCTGGAAGGGGCGGTCCACATACCCTGTATCTGCAATGGTAAAGGTATATGATCCCATATCCAGGTCCGGCAGTCCGTTACCCATGGAAAATATGGGTATGGTGGGATCCACATTGTGATACACCAGGGCCATATGGGGATCAACAGGGGAAAAGGGTTCACCTACTTTGAACCATAAACCCTGGGCTGTGCCCGGTATGTCAAAATCGATAGTACCTCCTACAGGGGGTATGGTACGGACCACGTTCGGTTCACATAATGTATTCCCGCAAATTGGAATCAGGATCTGACAGATTTCTTCCGTAAAATAATCAAGGGGTGAAACCGCATAAGGATACAGGTAATCTTCAAATCGATCCGTGGCAAATTCAATCTTTCGGGTTTTATCATAAGGTCCAAAATCCAGTCCGTTCTGGCCCGGGTTGCCTCCTGCCATTCCCAGGGTATCACCGGCTGCTACCGGAATATCAACCCATTTTAAACAGTGTATATAGGTACGTCCCATGGTATTAAGGGTTTCACATTCTGCCACACTATATTCTTCAATCTTAGCCATAATATCATCATGTATGGCAGACAGATGTCCGATCTTGATCTGAAACTCATCCTGGTTCACAGAGAGGAATAAGGCATATTCAGTGGAAAGCTCCTCATCACAGAACATGAATTTTGTAATGGTCATGTCGGCTGGAGAGAAAACTGGAACTCGTTTGGTAACGTCGGTTAATAAAAATGCTCCATGATCACAGGGAAATACTTTTCCGGCCACAAATCCCATATTGGCGAAAAAGAAAAAGTCCTCTACATTCAGGGGCAGCACTGATAGAAATCCCTTACCGACTTTCTTTTTTGGTGCGGTTATATCGTCAGCAGATTTACAGGTGAGAAAAAATAGTAAGATGACAAGAAGAACAATCCAGAAGATGTTAATAATACGATATCTGTTCATCATAATCTGTCATTCCTGTTTATCTAGCGTAATAACACCATTTTTCTGCTTTTTACCAAAGTACCAACTTTTAATGTACATATATAAATACCGCTGGCTAATGCAGAGCCATCGAAGGTCAATGTTTTTTTTCCGGTATTTTGCTGCTGGTTTAAAAGAGTTTTGATCT
Source organism: uncultured bacterium (assembly GCA_964554015.1). Classification (GTDB taxonomy): domain Bacteria; phylum Zhuqueibacterota; class QNDG01; order QNDG01; family CAYUAG01; genus CAYUAG01. Next base: position 4,349 of record CAZKMO010000153.1, on the reverse strand, counting down.
TTTTTCCAGTCATATCATAAATTGAAAGTTGCACGTGACTGTCTTGCCTTAAATAATAATTGATAGTTGTAATCGGATTGAAGGGATTCGGGTAATTTTGCTTAAGATCAAAATAGTCAATGATGCGTTCGGAACTACCTAGAGAAGTTGGTTCCGCTGACAGTTCGGGCGTATCCCAGGTAATCCAGGGGGTAAGGTCGGTGTTATAAGGACTGGTGGAGATGTTCGTATTCGCGGTGGTATCCCCCAGGAGGAACTTATCCACAAAGGCCTCCACCTCAGGTTTTTGGATATCCGGAAGCTGGCAGTGGCCGTGTCCTCCCACTTTGGAAAAACCGAATCGATCGGAAACTCCCAGCGCCTTCCAGACCTCATGAGCAGCCTTGCAGGCAACGTGGCCGGATTCCTCTGCCAGCCATTCCATATCAGGATTTCCCAGCACGAACAGGGCGCGGGGTGCCACCATAGCCATAAGCTCGTGATGGTCATAGGGGAGTCTGGTAACCGCATAGTTGAATTTACTGAGGTCCTGGTAATACCAGGATTGACCCTGGGCGCTTCTCAGTGTTTCCCTCTCCCCGGCCAAGGTCTCAGTGACCCGCCAGGCTGCATCCCCGCCGCCACCGGATTCCTGGACAATAGTAAGGGCAAGGCGCTCATCCAAGGCCCCGGAGAAAAGGGCGATCTTACCGGCATAGGAACAGCCGGTAATAGCCAGCCGTGAAAGATCGATATTGGCTTGGGGACACTGTTCCAGTCCGTCAATAATGCGACTGGCACCCCAGGCCCAGGCAACAAATTTGCCCCTTTTTATATCCGGATACAGTTCGAAAAAAGGACCATCCCCGCGGAGGTAGGACAAGCCGTTGGTTATTTGCCCCTCCTGGTAACGGATGGTGGCTATCCCCCGACTGGTAAAGATGTCTGAGGGAAGACTGCCAATCATACCGGGCCAGGGATATCCTATCCCGATTACGGCCGGAAAGGGACCTTCCCCTTGCGGGAGGCTGATTAGGACCTCCAGGGTGAGGGTATCCTTATTTTCAACTACAATCACTGTAAGCATGGAAACAGATAGTTTGATAGTATCTTGACCCGCAAATAGGGGAGGGAAGGTGATTAAGGTATCATCAGTGAACCTGGTTGTCAGGTTGCTGGGAGGGGCTGGCTTGGTTCCCAGCTCGTAATGCTGGATCTCAGCGCCGATCTCGGCCCGCCGGCACCGCCACTGGTCACGGCTGGTGATACGGCCCCGGCTGCTGTCAGACCACATAAAGGGATCAGGCAAAGATCCAATGACCGGAAGTTCGGTGATGGAGGGAAGAGGTGGCTGGGGACAGTCTGCACCTGTGTTCTCAACCCCATACACCAGAGGCATTTCCTGAGCTAATAGATCAATGAACACATGGGTTTTCAATAAAAGTGTTAATAGGATTAGTATAATTCTTATTTTCATTGTATACTCCTTTAATTTTAATATTTAAACTATCGCTGATCTCACCTGTCACTTGGAGAAGTAGTTATGGTCAGGTGAAGTGATTTCGCTAATAATCTCCATCTAGCTGATATCCTTAAGTTGAATTATTAATCCATCTTTAAATACAAATTCTGATTTTCCCTTTAGATGAATTTTATCACCTGCTTGGGGCCCATTAGGTATGTCAAAAGCAAATTCTCCCTGATATTCTAACTCAATACTTGCCTCTGAGGGTGGTTTAATATCATAGCTGGTTATGGTTTGACAGTGTGTTTTAAAGATTGATTTTGATTGTTCAGCTATATGTCGCAGCTCTGAAATTCCTTGGGTAGACATAGTAACCTTACCTTCAGAAATGTTTTGAAAATAGACATTTCTATGCATAAGAGACATCATTCCATCGATATCAAATGAATTGTAGCATTGTACATATTTATCTATTATCTTTTTTAATTCATCTTGATTCATAATCTTTTCATTTTTGTTTTTCGTTTAACCTAAAATTTTCTATATATATTAACATTCTACTCATTTCCAGTCTTTGGCTGGGAATTCTTTGGTTTCGGCTTTGCCGAAATGGGAGGCTGTAACCTCATACTATGGATTCCCAGTCGAAGAGATTGTGTGAAAATCAATTCCAGTTACAGGTTCCCCAAATTCTGAACACTCATCTTCAAAAGTTCTTGCTCCTTGTATATTACATTTGTTCCACCACGAAGGACACGAAGTACACGAAGATTTTAATACAATTAATTTTTTTCGTTTTCTTCGTGAACTTCGTGGTTTTCACACAGTCTCGAAGACTGGGAACCAGTCATAATATAAATGATCTCTAAAATAAAGAAAACTCATCTTTAAACTCAACGTCGATATGCCACATAGATGTCTGCTTCTATCTTGTTTCCTTCTTCATCATAGAACAGATGAGTGAAATAGAGGTTGCCGGCAGCATCCAGCCCCGGATCACCAACGTAATTGGATACCATCTCTTCCGGTTCACTCCAGGTTTCACCGCTTCTTATGGATCTGAAAACAGCTGTTCCCCTGTACCCCAGACTGCTGTACCTGGTGAACCAAAGTTGGGAGCCATTTGGAGAAATATACGGTTGATATTCGGTTTGGGACGAGTTGATAGTAGGGCCCAGATTGACAGGTTCGGACCAGGTTTGGTTATCCCGGATGATCAGCCAAAGGTCGAGATCTCCACCTTCATTTTCAGGAGCACCAAAAAAGAGTTTTTGTCCGTCAGCAGTCAGGTACAGTTCCCCGGCATCGAAATCCAGATTGATCTGCTCCCCGGCATTCTGCCAGTTTCTCCAATCACCCTGGAAAAGCTCTGCTGTCCAGATATCCAGTTCTCCGTAATTTTCCACTCGGGCAGAACCGAACCAGAGGATGTTTTTCTGAATAGCGAAGGGTCCGTCCAGGTGCAGCTCATTGGGGCCAGCCAGCTGTGCCCGTTTCGGTTCCGTCCATGCTGAACTGTCCCACATACACCACCAGATACCACTTACTCCGTCAAGAATCTGATTCCGGACCGGAATATTGCCGTCAGGTGTGAAAAAGAAGATAAAGGTAGTGCCGTCAGCAGTGATCACAGGAGCATCCTCGATGCCGGCGGTGTTAACCGGATCGGGCAGGGGCAGGGGATCCTCATATTCCTCAGAATGAACTACCGGTGGAAAATAATCCATAGCCGGAGTCATTTTGATGGCGTTTTCTGGTATGGATTCCGTACGGGTTAGTTCTTTATCGTCAATGTCGGAGTCATTCGGATTTTGAATATCAGCACACCCGTACAAAACCAGTAAACCGATAACAAAATAAATCCGAAGAGGAAAAAGTGAGTGGAGGAATTTGATTATATACATTATATTTCCCCAAATAGTTTAAGGATTACATCAGTTAAGGAAAACCGCAGGGTAATTTTTTAAATTTGTAATTTTCCAGATTCACAATATATGTTTTATAAGTTTTTTCAATCTTTATTTTTCTTGGCTATAATAGATTTTATTATTTTAATTTTTTCTTCAAGATTTTTTTGAGAAAGATCATATACTTTATCTTTACCGGATGATGCTCCTATAATTCCGCCGACTAAGGTGCCGGTAAGACCGCCAAGAACCACACCGCCGAACGTACTTAATCCTGGGCCAGAGTCAACATTAAAATAACTATCAGATGGAGAAGGCTTTGAATATGATGCGGCACCGAGTACGCCGCCGAATACAGCTCCACCCAGAAAGCCAATCCCTGCTCCCTGCCAGAACTTCGATTTTTTAATGATTCTTATCTCTAAAACAGAATCAACCTTGACCCACTGGGATTGTCCTGAAAGGGAAATTCTTACTGAATCTGCAATCAATTCTTCCATGGAACTTTGAATGAGCGTATTACTGTTTACCAGAGTGAGATTTGTGTTGCTTTCCTGAGCCAAAGATACATTAGAAATAATAAGTAGGATTGAAATAATAATTGCACTTTTCATACTGCCTCCTTTATTTTGATATGGATAACAAATGGTTTTAAAAAGTCGAATATTTTATGGCTGCCGAGGGTGTTTTTCACCTTCGGTAATCATCTGCGGAATGAAAAACACCTCACAGAGCGGAAAAGAGACAGTATTTTTTTTAATCTTTTCCTATCTACCCGCCAATTCAACTATTTCTGGTAGAGCAGCTTTTTGGTTTCGATAAATTTTCCTGCTTTCAGACGGTACATATACAATCCGCTGGATAATCCCTCTGCCTGCCATTGGACAACATATTCACCTGCCGGTTTCTGTCCTGAAAACAGGGTCTCAATCTCCTGTCCCAGAACATTATACACTTTTAGGGTCACGGGACCGGATTTATTTAAATTAAAACGGATT
>CAZKMO010000152.1:0-8199 GCA_964554015.1 uncultured bacterium | reverse complement strand
AGAACCAGGATTCATGTTCGATTTCTTCATTAAGAATTGCCAATGCCAGTTCATAAGTTCTGTGATCCTTCCCGGCAGTCATATTACAAATTTCAGTATATCCACGAACCGCACATCTTTCTGCATTTACCAGTACTTTAAGAATAGACTTAACATCTTTGGGATTAGCAGGAAGTTTAGCGGGGGGACAAGCAGACATATCATGAAATACTTTCATGTCTTTGGGCAGTTCTCCCCCGAGCTCATAAATACGCGGAACCAGAGCTTCAAAATGATTCCGATCTTCAATACGCGCGGTTTCTGCGATCTGTTTGACCCCTTCACCTTCTAAACCAATTAAGTTCGCTCGCAAAATGGTATAATAATAGAAAGTGGTTAATTCTGCTGCTGCATTTTTAACTAAAAGTTCCAGTAATTTGTCGACATCGACACCTGCTTTTTGGACCATTTCTCTTGCTACTTTTGCCATAATTTTTCTCCTTATATTTGGTTAAATGAATAGATTTCAAAAGAGATTATTAACTAATAAAATTCTTTGGATGATAATTATTATTATCTATATGTAAAAAAAATTATTCCTTTTCTTTACATTCAGCACAAATTACATTAAAATGTACACTATAATCAAGTAAAACATTATCCTTTGTCACCTGTGCAGGTATTGGTAATGAGTTTAGTTCCTTACTGATAAGATCCATAATCCTATAACATCTTTTACATATAATATGATGATGCTTTTTTGTTAAGGGATCATAGCGCAGTGTGTTATGTAAGTTGGTTACCTTAGAAATAATATTTTTCCGCTCAAAAGTTTCTAAAGTTTTATAAACAGTGGCAAAGGAAATCGTAGGGTAGTCCGTTTTAATCCTTTTATAAATCATATCCGGACTGGGATGATCGTCATTCCCGATTAAGGAATTATAAATTGCTAAACGCTGGGGAGTCAAGCTTAATCCTGCTTGTCTGCATTTTTTATAAAAATCATTCACAATATTTTCTTTGGCTTTTTCTCTCATTAAATTAATTTCTTACCTAATAATCTTTATTAGAAGATAACTTTTATATTCTTAAAAGTCAAGTTTTTTTTTATATTTCTTAACAGATAAAAATAACACAAATTTAAGAATTCTTGGAAGTGTAATACATAAATCAGAATTGACTAAAATTTAGTTGAAAATCAACTTAATTCATAGTATATTTTAATAATAAAAATTTTATTATATGAAAATTAAAATAAAATCAAATAGTAGTGGATTTTCCCTCCCTGTGTTTGGACTGGGTACCTGGCTAATGGGAGGCCGTGTCACTCATGATCCGGATAATAATGATAAAAGAGATATCACGGCTATCCAATCAGCTATTGCATCAGGAATAACCCATATTGATACAGCGGAGTCATATGCTGCGGGTTATGCAGAGAAACTAATTGGTCAGGCTATTAAAGAATTCGACCGAACAAAACTTTTTATTGTATCGAAAGTATCACCCACACATTTAAAATATCAGGATGTAATAAAAGCTGCTAAAAACAGCCTGTCCCGCTTAAATACGGATTATCTGGACCTGTATCTTATACATAAACCTAATCTGTATATACCAATCCAGGAAACCATGAAAGCACTGGATTGGCTCATAGATGAAGGCTTGATAAAAAATATTGGCGTCAGTAATTTTACTGTGGAAAGAATAAGGGAAGCACAATCTTATACCAAAAATAAAATAGTTGCAAACCAGGTTCATTATAATCTAATCTACAGGGAACCGGAAATAAAAGGAGTGTTAGAATACTGTCAGCAGAATGAAATATTCTTAATAGCCTGGAGACCTGTTGAGCAAGGAATACTTGCTTCTCCTGATACCGCAATATTAAATCAATTAGCTAAAAAATATAATAAAACACCTGCTCAGATCGCTGTTAATTGGCTGATTTCCCAGCCTATGGTGGTTACCATTTCCACTATGAGAAGTAAAGAGCATTTAAAGGAAAATCTCGGTGCCTTAGACTGGAGAATATCTGATAAAGATATAGAGTGGATTAGAAATAATTTTCCTGATATTCAGAAAATTTCAGATGATGTACCTTTGCAGTAAAATATTATTTAATCTCAGGAAAATACTGACTCTTCAGACAGATACTTTAATAAATACAGAATAACACTTCAACATTTTCCAATATATACTATAATAGACTTAAAAGTTAAGGAAAAATCGGGCAGCATATAAAAAAAATGATGAATAAAAAAGATATAGGACATATCATGAGAAAAAGTACTCTTTCTTTAGAAAACAAGATATTCAATATTGTGGTGCTGTTAGTATTTTTTGCAGGATTAACTACAACCATAATGAATCTTTTCTCCAATGTCCCGCTCGTACAAACAATACTAAGTATAAGTGCCACACTAGTGAGTTTGGTAGCATATATTTACTCCGTTAATACGGGTAAATATAAAACTATTGCCTACCCTTCTGTAATAGTTTTCTACTTTTTACTTTTACTTCTTTGGATTACCAGTGAGGGGACTAACGGCAGTGTAGGTTATTTTTATGCCCTTTTTATAGTTTCCGGAATACTGATCATCAAAAAACAACATCGACTAATATTAATTATTTTAACTATCATTACTCTCATAACCCTCTATATAATTGAATATTACTATCCATCTGTATTTGTTCAGTATTCCAGCAGAACCCAAAGATTCTATGATGTGGTGATAGCAATGCCTATAGCATTAATAATAATGGGATTGACCATGTATATTGTCTTCAATCATTACCTGTCAGAACGAGAACAAAAAGATAAGCTGCTGCAGGAAACGATAAAAAAAGAAAAAAAGCTAGAAAAGGCTTTATCGGAAATTAAACTGCTAAGGGGATTCCTGCCTATTTGTGTAAAATGTAAAAGAATTCGTGACGACCATGGATATTGGAATCAGATTGAAGATTATATCAGTAATCATTCCCAAGCAGAATTTACTCACAGCATTTGTCCCCAATGCGCTAAAGAACTATACGGAGAAAAATATGTGGAATAAAAAAATAATGTACAAATTTTAATAGAGACCAGAGGGTTTTCCATCAAATAAGGAGGGATACAATGAAAACTGCCATAATTATTTTAAGTGTGCTTTCTCTGGGTTTAGCCGGTACTTCTTATTATCTTTTTGATACCAATAAAAGTATACAGACTGATGTGGAAACTTTAGAAGAGGCCAGAGATGATCTTATATTCAAAGTAAAGATTCTGGAACAAGAAAAAACTGAAATTGCTCAGGAACTGGAAGCAAAGATTACTGATATTTCTCAGGAAAAAGAAGAAGAGATTGCTAAACTCAAAGGTACCTATGACGAACTAGTTACTGATATGAAACAAGAAATAGAACAAGGTCAGATCAAAATCACTCAACTTGCTGATCGGCTCTCTGTAAGTTTGGTTGATAAAATCCTTTTTCCATCAGGTAATGCAAATATCACTCCTGAGGGTATAGAAGTACTGGAGAGGGTAGGTAAAGTACTGAAAAATACCAAAGATAAAATAATTCGGGTAGAAGGACATACTGATAATATCCCTATACATTCACGATTAAAAGAAAAATATCCTACCAACTGGGAACTCTCTACAGCCCGTGCCACCAATGTAGTGCGCTTTTTACAGGAGAACATTGGTATTGATTCCCAACGCTTGCATGCAGTGGGAATGTCAGAATATCATCCGGTAGCCAGCAATGAAACCAAAACGGGCCGGAGTCAGAATCGCCGTATAGAAATAGCACTTTTACCGGAAGGCGCAAAGGAAACTCCTTTGGATTCCAAATAATTTTTTGTAAGGTATACTATTATGCATAAACTAATACTGTTACGTCACGGAGAAAGCCAATGGAACCGGGAAAACCGATTTACTGGCTGGACAGACGTTGATCTGACAGAAAAAGGCATAAAGGAAGCAGAAGAAGCCGGTGCTTCTCTGAAAAAAGAAGGGTATACTTTCGATATTGCCTATACATCTATGTTGAAACGCTCCATTAGAACACTCTGGATTGTGTTGGATAAAATGGATCTCATGTGGATACCGGTGATCAGAAACTGGAGACTGAATGAACGTCATTATGGTGCACTCCAGGGACTTAACAAAGCTGAAACTGCAAAAAAATTCGGTGAAGATCAGGTTCTTATCTGGAGGCGAAGTTATCATATCCCCCCGCCAAAACTGGAAAAGACAGATCCCCGCTATCCCGGTAAGGATCAACGTTATCAGGAATTAAGCTCTCATGAACTCCCCCTTACCGAATGTCTGGAAGATACGGTAGAACGTTTCCTTCCGTTTTGGCATGAATCAATTGCTCCCTCAATTAAAAACAACAAAAAGGTATTAATTGTTGCGCATGGTAACAGTCTGCGTGCGTTGGTAAAATATCTTGATGATATTGCTGATGAGGAAATTGTTAAACTTAATATTCCTACTGGCATACCTCTGGTATATGAATTAGACGATTTGTTAACTCCTCTTAAAAACTACTATATTGGTGACCCACAAAAGGTTAAGAACGCCATGGATTCAGTGGCTAAACAAGGCAAGGTAAAATAATCAATTCAATAATTAATTATTCCCCTTTCAATCAAATGAATTAATAAACCGGGACTTTCTAAAAAAAATGAGTTCAGTAATAATTTCCATACATGGTTTGAGAAATAAACCTGCTAAGAAACTGCTTATGCGATGGTGGAAACAGTCCATTTTACACGGATTCGGCCATGCAAAACTGCCCCCTGTAGATTTCACCCTGCAAATGGCTTACTGGGCGGATGTACTGTATGACCGCCCCCTCGATCCACAGATAACTAATCCGGAAAATCCCTACTACCTGCATAATCCTTTTTTACATGTCCCTCAGTGTCAGTCTCCACGTTCGAAAAAACTAAAAAAATTGTTTTTGAGGACTCTGGAAAAACAGTTTGACCGCTTATTGCTGAATGATGATTTGTCCCTCAACTTTTCTCATATCACTGACTCAATTATTACCCGGTATTTTAATGACCTGGCTGCGTATTATAAAAGTGAACCTCTACCTGGAAAAGATATCACTCTCAAAGATCTAATAAGAGAAAAACTGGCAGCGCAACTTTATAAACATCGGAGAAAAAAAATTCTGCTTCTCAGTCATTCCATGGGTTCAATTATTGCCTATGATGTACTCACTCTGGTCACACCAGACATTAAGGTCCATACCTGGATTACTTTTGGCTCACCTTTGGGACTGCCAGTGGTAATGAGCCATGCTGCTCAGGAACAGAAAAAAATGGGAATGCAGAGTTCTCCGGCAACACCGGAAAATGTACAGCACAGCTGGATTAATTTCTCAGATCTTAATGATACTATTGCTTTAAACTGGAATCTAACGGATGACTATCAGCCCAACAGTCAGGGAGTGCATCCTCTGGATGTGACTCTAAATAATAGGTATGAATGGCAGGGAAATCCAAATCCACATAAATCTTACGGATATCTTCAGACCACTGAAATGGCCAGATATATACATAGTTTTCTGCAAGAAACCAGTTCTCCTCTTATTCGCTGGAAAAATAGAGTAAAAATCTGGCTTAAGAATATTTCTATAAAATAAAAAATAATACCATGAATTTTCCTCAAAAAATATCTTTTACCATTACCAATGCCTGCAATCTTAAATGCCGCATGTGTGGTCAGTGGAGTGAAAAAGGATACATGCATAATAAAAGCAAAGATTTCGATTCTCTTTTAGAATTAGCAGATTGGAAACGTCTGGTTGATGAAGTTGCTGCTCACAATATGAAATCAATCTTAATAAGAGGCGGTGAGCCATTTCTTTTTCCGGAAATAATGGAACTCTTAAAATATATAAATAATACGGGAATACAAATTTCCATTGATACCAATGGAACCATATTGAATACATTTGTTTCAGAACTTCTTGAAATGGGAAATATTCACCTTACCATCTCCTTAGACGGTCCCCCAGAAATTCACGATAAGGTGCGTGGGGTACCTGGATGTTTCGAGAAAATAAAAAAAAATGTTACTTTATTAAATGAACTGGAAACACACAGTGATACAAAAATAAGTAGAAGTATTTGCTTTACCATCAGCAAATATTCTTATAAAGGACTGGGCCAGATCCCCGATATAGCCAGGAGTATGGCCATATCAACTATTAACATTGTTCCCTATTATTATTTTTCACTGGATACAGGGACAAAATATGAAGATGAACTGAAAAAATATTTTAACTGTACAGCCTACTCCTGGAAAGGTTTTCATCATGAATATTCCGGAATCGATTTCAATGTATTCAGAGAAGAATACAAAAAATATGTAAGGAATCTTAAAGATATCTATAATTTCCCTTATATGAAACTTTCTGAGGATGATTACAGGGTATGGTTTCAAGACACTTCAACACTTGTTGGTTCAACAGCATGTATGAATATTGAAAATTTGATTGATATTCAGCCTACTGGTGAGGCAAATTTTTGTGTTGATTTTCCTGATTATTCCATTGGTAATGTAAAAACTTCATCAGTAAAAAATATCTGGACCAGTGCCAGAGCATCCCGATTTCGTGAATACAGAAGAAAAAAACCTTTCGCGATCTGTCACCGGTGTGGGGCTAAATACATGTCTGAAATTTAATATCTATTTAGATATAATTTAAAAAAAGAGGTAAAAAAGAATGGATGACAGTTATTCAAAAATTAAAAATGAGATTATGTTGGTCGGACGACGAATGTATGAACGGAATTATGTAGCTTCCAATGACGGTAACATCAGTGCCCGTTTAGACAATAATCAAATAATGATTACTCCCTCGGGTATAAGTAAAGGATATATTAATCCTGAAGAAATGGTAATTGTTGATATGAGTGGTAAGGTTCAGAATAATAAAAAGCCCTCATCTGAACTATCCCTTCATTTACAAATTTATAAAAACAGACCGGACGTAAACAGTGTCTGTCATGCACATCCCATCTATGCAACTGCCTTTGCCGTAGCTGGGATCCCTTTGGATACATATGTGCTTCCGGAAGTAATTATTTCTCTTGGGAAAATACCTCTGATTGAATATGGAACACCTGGCACTGAAGAACTATATAATCCTATAATAAAAGAAATTAATAAATACGATGCATTTCTTCTGGCAAATCACGGAGCCTTGACTGTTGGGAAAAATATTGTAAATGCATACCATAAAATGGAGACTATTGAACATTTTGCTCACATTGCATTTTTATCTAAACAATTAGGTCAAACCACTGCTTTAGATGAAATCCAGGTAAAAAAACTCTTTGATCAACGGAATAAATTTGGAATCCGGAAAGATATAGGTGATTCCAACCTTTAATATCAAAAAATCAAACTATCAGAAAAATATATTTTATATCTTTTCTGGAGAAGAGACTGTGAGAAAATAAAAATTCTGCTACCTTTTTATAAAAAAATTACTTATGTTGTTCTAATAAGGTCATTGGTAAATTCCCTAATTCTGAATGTATTCTTAAAAACGGAGTTGGCCGTGGCCTTTACTTTTTCTGATAAAACATTATTATACAAACTAATACACCCAATATCCCAATAGAAAAAGGGGAGAAGCATGAAAAAGATTTTCCTTAGTTTTATTATGGTGGGTTTACTGTTTTCCACTGTACACGGTCAGGAACAAAATTTTAATCTTTTTAAGGCCCGGATTGATTCAATTCTGCAATCTATGACCCTGGAAGAAAAAATTGGTCAGTTAGTCCAATACAACTGGAAGAGTGAAATGACCGGTCCCAGTAATGAGAAAATTGATTTATTACAGGAAGTTGAAAAAGGAAGAGTGGGCTCAATATTAAATATTGCCGGTGCAGCCCAAACCAGGGATGTTCAAAAAATAGCAGTAGAAGAGACCAGACTTGGTATTCCTCTGCTTTTTGGAATGGATGTTATTCACGGGTATAAAACCATTTTTCCGGTTCCTCTGGGAGAAGCTGCTACCTGGGATATCGAAACTATAGAAAAATCCGCTCGTATTGCTGCCATCGAGGCTTCCGCCACAGGGATTCACTGGACCTTTGCTCCCATGGTGGATATTGCCAGAGATCCCCGCTGGGGACGAATCACCGAAGGTGCTGGTGAAGATCCTTATCTGGGTGCCTGTATTGCCCGAGCTAAAGTAAAAGGCTTTC
>CAZKMO010000151.1:0-8258 GCA_964554015.1 uncultured bacterium | reverse complement strand
AGCCCTCCGGTCATATATAGATATTCATCTTCACTCGGAATCACAGTTCAACTTTATTTTGAACAGGGTGCAGCCCCTTTTTTTTATCCGACCTGGGGTAGGAACTCCAGGTCGAACGGTAAATTTATACGTTATTTATACATATTTAATAAGGGAAATTTAATACGGAACATGGTTCCGGATTCAACAGGAACATGTTTAACAATGCCGCCAATTTGATCTGTTAACATTTGAACCAGTGACATACCAAGACTTTTGGATTCATTATTAGTGAGAGTTGAAGGAGCACCAATACCATTGTCTGAGGTTTCAATTATAATATCATTATTTATTTGTTCAAGAGTAATTCGAATTGAACCATTTCTGTTATTCGGAAAGGCAAATTTAAGTGAGTTTGTGACCAGTTCATTGAGAATAAGACCAACTGGTAGAGCTACATCAACATCAACTATCACTTTATCAAGATGCATATCCAGATCAATATGTCTATGTGCATTTACATAACTTTTAAATAGTTCATTAAGCGTCCTTTTAATATATTGGTCAAGTTGAACACGATTAATATTTTTTAAGATGTTTAATAAATCATATAGATTTGATATTGATTTTATTTTATTTCTAATTTTGAGTAAAGCCTCTTTAGTCTTCGGTTCAACCGATCGGTTAGATTCCATGTTAATTAAACCTATAATAATGTTCAGGCTGTTTTTTATTCTGTGCTGGAGCTCCCGAAGCATGGTTACTTTTCCTGTGAGCACTGCATCTCTGTTGTTATCATGTTTTTTTCGTTTTTCTATATTGCGTATATTACATTGTATAATATTTTTTTTGTCTGCTAAATAGACATTGCTTATAAATTCAACATGTTTTACCGTTCCGCTTTTACTCAAAAGAGGGAGGTGCTCATAATGAACATATCCTTGTTTTTGAAGTTCGAGAAATTTGGCCTTATTTGCAGTAATGTCCTGGAAAGGACTGATTTCCCAAAGATACTTCCCTAAGATTTCAGTATAACTATATCCAATCAAGTCCATTAAATAGGGATTAGCATCTATAATTTTCCCCTTATCTGCGTCTAAAATTAATATGCCATCCTGGGCTGATTCAAAAAGACGCCTGTAGCGTAATTCAGAATCTTTTATTGACTCGGCCATTCGAAGATTTTCCATATATGAAAGATGTAACCTTAAAGCCATTTTAATGGCTGTTAAAAGTACATTATCTCCGGATCCTTTTAGCACAAAACCATAGGAAGTAATCCTTTCTGTTTTTTTAATAATCGCCATTTCAGTATGACCGGAAAGAAAAATAAGAGGAATATTATTATCATATAAAATGGTTTCGGCAGCCTGAGTTCCATCCATTCCTTTACCAAGATCAATATCCATTAAAATAAGATCAATTTTATTACCATTTTTAAATTCATCAACAGCTGCTTTTCCACTGAGAGCGGTAATGACATTATAACCCTCTCTTCTCAATATGATAGCTTGATCCTGGCAAATGATGGCTTCATCATCAACCAGCAAAATTGTTTTTTCAGTATTATTCATAATATAATCCTCCTCCTGGCTTAAACTGGTAACTTTACGCTTACGAAAAGGGATAATACTTATATATTGCCCAATTAATTCATAAATTACTCTAAAATGAGAATTAAACATTATATTTTAACAATTTAATTCCAGAATGTCAAGTGAAATATGGCGAATTTGATATGTTTTGTGCCTGGACGGGTTGTCCGCAGGTGGAAAGTTTTCCCCGCAGGGGCAGGAGCCCCAGCGGAACGAAAATTCAGACGAACCTCCCGAAGGTTCAAAACCTTCGGGAGGTTTTTATCTTACGTCCCTAGTGGGACAGATGTTTTGAAGATGGGTTGATTGGTTATAAATATACTGTCCCTAAAGGGACTGAAAGGGGAGGAGAAGATAGCCTATGATAATAGAAACATGTGGGGCTGACTAAAAAGTCTGTATTTAAGTAATAATTATAGATATATAATCTGCATAACAAGTCGTTTCTGAAGGAGATTTCGGATCAAAGTCCGGAATGACGTGTTAGTGGAAGGTACTTTTTAGTCAACCCCACGTTTTTAACTAAAAAATAACGTGCCCGGCACCTGTCAGGTACCGGGCACGTTTTGACTACAAGTTTTAATTCTTGAGACTATTTGCCTTTGCGGATATAAATATCACCATTAAAATTACTGAATTGAAATTCCGGTCCACCTCCGTTGATATTGCCATAGAAGGCCTCCTCTATGCGCACGCGGTAGGTACCCTCCTTATCCTTTTTATTTTCCTCGATAATCTGACGGGGCTTGCTGAGTTTCTGAATCTCAAAGTCACTGAAGACATCACCCTGGTTGTTTTTAATCTTTACCGTAGCCTTCAGGGTGGAGGGGAAGGTGATATCCATATCACCATTCAGGTTGGAAAAAGCCATGGGTTTATCCGCTGTAACCGTATTAAGGATTATTTTCATGTCATCATTAAGGGCATGCGCTATTACCGATCCGGAAATATTGGTCGCAGTTATAGCGCCGTTAACATTATTAATATCCAGATCACCGGTGACATTCTCCACCTTGATATCGCCGCTATTAACACATTTGAGCTGGAGTGAGGTATGGGTGGGAACCCGCAGATTAACATCTATGGTGCGGGCCCAGGAATCAGTATTAATAGTAATGTTATTATCATCCTCTTCCACGGTCAGAGAAGAGCTGTGCACCGGTATTTGAAACATACCTTGGGATTTTTCGGTTCTGTCTTCTTCTGACAGTTTTCTGGTTTTAGTTATGGCTTCCACAATCACTTCCTGGCCCTCGTATCCGGTGACGGTAATGCCTCCGTTAACCAGGCCGCATTCCACATAGGCAGGTTTTCCGGGATTACTTAATTTCACCACTACCCGATCTGTGGAAGAATCAGTCTGGGCCGGTAAAGACATTACTGGTATTAAGAGTATGGCACATGCTAAACATATCTTATTTAATGTTTTCATAGTATGGGTCCTTTCATCATTATTTATTTTTATATTATCTGTTTTTTAAAATGAACATATCGCCGTTAAAACCTTTTAATCTGATTTTGGGTCCGCCCTTTCCTGCCCGTACACTGCACCAGTGACCGGCTTTATACACCGTCTTGCCGTTTTTTTCCACTTTATTAAAATGTTCAGCAGGCAGATAATGTACAGGAAAATCAGAGAACACTTCCCCGTTAAAGGTTTTTAGATAAAAATCTGCGGAGAGAGGTGGAGGAAAATATAGTTTGACTTCTCCGTTTAGAGAACCAAAGCAGCAGTCGGTTTGGGGATTTTCTTTAAAATAAAGAGTCACATCCCCATTGACCGCATATACTTCTCCAGAGCCCTGCAGATCCTTCATGTCAATACCGGAATTGACGTTGTTTACCTTAAAATCACCCTTCACCTTTCTGACCGTGATATCACCGTCCATTACGGTTTTAATATCAAGGGAGGTAGAAAAAGGCACCTTTAATTCGAAATCGTAGATAACCCGATAATGTCTTCTATTCCAGTATTTATTCCTGTTTTCCTGTTCATGATTGCGAAACGGTCCATTGACATAAAATTCAACCAGGTCATCTTCCTGAGTAATATCCAGAGTAACTTCTTCTAAGGCATACTGCAGCTGTTTCTGGGAGCGGGCCTGAATGGTTTTATTAACCAGGAGCTGAATATCGGAACCTTTATATCCGGAAATGGTAATCGAACCCCAGATGTTATCAACAATCAGCCAGGGTTGTTCCGTCTCTGCCCTAAAGCTGAGAGTTTTATGAATGGTTTCTTTCTTTTCTACCGAGTAGTCATATTCCGATTCAACCATTACTGGGTAGGTAGAGAGAAAAATTAAAGTGATTAGTAATATCATAGTTTTTTCCTCATATTTGATTATTGAATTTTTTCCTGGCATATTCTTTCACTACAGGATTAATGTTTTTATTCTGTAATAAATAGTCAATAACTTCCGGGGTGGTTCGGGTTTCTTTTTCTGCCATAAGATCAATGAGAGATATTTGAACCAGAGGAGAGGATTGTTGCCTAAGTGATTGTTCGATTTTTTCCTCCAGGTGATTGTAATTTAAAAATCTGCTCAGGGCATCTACTGCGGCTAAGCGGACATTGACGTTGGGATCGGAGTTAAGGGTCCGGATCAGGGCAGAGAGTACGGTTTTTTCAGGATTGCGCATGCGGTTGATATAGGTGATGCCCTTCAGCCGCTCCACGGATTCATTTTCCTGAAGCAGGGTAAGGGAAATCATCTGTTGCATATTTTGAACTTCCTGTCTTAAATCGGATATTTCATAATTTTGCATTCTTTGCGAGGTTATATAATGTCCCAGGATAAGACCGACTGCCAGGAAGAGCAGGGCAAAACCAAACTGAGTGACAGGTCGAAAAGATATATCCGGAAAATGCAGGTTTTTAATGCGGTTCATTAAAGGGACTTTTTTTTGTTCTTCGGTTTCCATCATCTTGTTCAACCTGGCATAGAATTGAGTACGCAACTGGGGAGAAGGTTCCTGTTCAGGTAATTGTCCCAGTTTATTCCATATTTTTTTCAATCGCGTTGCCTCTTGATTACACCGGGCACATTCTTTAAGATGTATTTTTAGATTCCGTAACACATTTTTTTCACCTTGTCCGGTGATATAATCCAGGAGTTGCTTACGGCATTGTGAACATTTCATTGTAATACCTCTCCACTTATTTCTTCATAAATTAGGGCCAGATCTTGCAAAGCTGCATGCACCCTGGCCTTGATAGTTCCCAGTTTACAGCCCATAACTTTGGCAATATCTTTATATTTCATATTTTCAAATCTACTCAATAACAATACTTCTCTTTTTTTCTGGGGGAGTCGGGCAAGAGCTTTATGTAAAATTTCCGTTTGATGATCTTGTTCAACCTTATCAGCAGGATTCTGGTCCTGACTTTTTATGTCTTCCACAGATGCAAAAGCATCCATTTTAAATTTCTTTTTTCGATAATGAGTGTAAAAAGCACTTCTGGCCACTGAAAACATCCAGGTAGTGAAAGCACTGTCACCCCGATAGGTATGGCGATATTTCAGCATTCGGTAAAAAACCTCCTGTACCAGATCATCACTAGTCTCTTGATCTCTGGTCTGGCGCAGGAAAAAATTAAATAATCTTTTATGGTATTTATCAAACAGTATACCCATTTTTTTCAAATCTCCATCTCTGACCGAACACATAATTTCATTGTCTTGTAATTTTATCACATGTATTCCTTTTTTCTTTCATTATGGTATACACAGCAATTATTAAAAGGTTGTCTTTTATATAACTTCCTTTAATACATTTTTAAAGAAATTTTCCTGGATTTTTTTCTTGATTTATACTGTATAATAATGTATAATAATGTATAATAATGTATAATAATGTATAATAAGCAGAATCAATGTAAATGTAATAAATATGAGAAACAAAATATACATAATTTTTCTTTGTATAATGATCTTTAGTTTTGTCTGTTCAGCCTTTTCGCAGAATATTTCTCCGCCCTGGAAAATGGGGGAAGAATTGACCTATAAGGTTAAATGGGCTTTTATTCGCTTAGGTACCCTTAAGCTGCATATAGGTGATACCCTCAGAATAAATAACCAGAAAGTATTTCATATAAAGTGTTTCATTGATTCCAATCCCACCCTTTTCTTTGTGAATTATCATACTGTGGCGGAAACATTTTTTACTGAAAATCTGGAGGTATACTATTTTAGTTATATTGAAGAAGATGAAGGTATTACCTACAAGGCAGAGTATAAACTCGATCGACTCCGGGGACTGGTATCCATTCAATTAACTGATACCACAAATGTAGATAATACCATACAAAAAGTTATTCCTTTTTCAGGAAATGTTCAAGATGGCACTTCTCTTATTTATTACGCCCGGGCCCATGCCGGGAAAACCGAGACCCAAACCGTACCCTATCTGGCTGATGAAAGTCAGGATGTGGTTACTATAGATTTTCAGGGCAAAGGTGATTTAGTTAAGGTGGGAGCATTTCAGAATAAACTTCCTACTTATTATTTGGAAGGAAAGGTATACAATAAGGGAATAGCAGGGCTATCCGGTGATTTTAAAGGGTGGTTTTCAGCAGATAATAGGCGACTTCCTTTAATAGCTAAAATGAAAGTTTTTATAGGATCGGTGTCTCTTAAGCTGGAAAAATATGATATAAATATTAAATAATTTCACTTGCCTTTTTATAATTTTTATTTTATAATTATTTTTTCATTTTTACTTTCCAAAAAAATTTCAGCAAAATTTAAAAAGATCAGTAAACCTTTTTTTAAAAATGAAGTCTAAATAAATAGTAAGGCTTTTAACTTTTTAACATAGGCAACGTATATAAAAAAAGTAGACTATTCAGTTTTTTTATTAATTAAAATATTTTAACTCTCTCTATAGAGGAGGGCACCATGAAACGTCTGATCATTTTAGTAAGTATTATTTTCGTAGTTTTCACTTCGCTTAAGGCGGACATCCAAAAGAAAACATATAATACCTGCAAGGTAGATTATCAGATAGTAATTGACGGATGTATGGATGAGGAGGCTTGGGATATGGTGGAATGGGGAGATAATTTTATTCAGAGATTTCCTTATGAAGGAGAAAATCCATCTCAAAAAACTGCTTTTAAAATTTTATACGACGATAACAATCTTTATGTATTTATCCGTGCCTTTGATACCAATCCGGATAAAATAGCTCCTATTCTGTCCCGAAGAGATTACTTTACCGGTGATTGGGTGGAAATAAATATTGACAGTGATCATGATCAGCAGACTGCCTTCTCTTTTACGGCAATGGCTTCCGGAGTAAAAGGTGAAGAAGCTGTATCCAATGATGGTAATAATTGGGACAGTAGCTGGAATCCGGTGTGGTATCTGAAAACCACCCGGAATGATAAGGGATGGAATGCAGAAATGTGCATACCTTTCAGCCAACTCAGATTTGCTAACCAGAAAGAACATGTATGGGGCATTCAGATTCAGCGCTATCTTTTTAGAAAACAAGAACGTTCCCTTTGGCAGCTTATCCCTCAGGATGCACCGGGATGGGTTCATTTATTTGGCGAGCTGCATGGTATTAAACATATAAAACCCCGGCATCAGATAGATCTCCTTCCTTATACGGTAGGAAAAACAGAGTATTTTGAAAAAGAATCGGGAAATCCTTATGCAGATGGAAGTTCCAGTTCTATTTCAGGAGGATTGGATGGCAAGATAGGAGTGACCAGCGATCTGACACTTGATTTTACCCTGAATCCTGATTTCGGTCAGGTGGAAGCAGATCCATCCGTGGTTAATCTGACCGCTTTTGAAACCTTTTATAGCGAACAGAGGCCCTTTTTTGTGGAAGGGAAAAATATCTATGATTTCCGTCCTTCCAATGTGATTGTGATAAATGATTTTGGAAGTGATAATCTTTTTTATTCTCGCCGGATCGGAAGATCCCCTCAATATTATCCTGATTTAGAAGATGATGAATATGGGGATGTTCCGGAAGCCACCACTATTTTAGGCGCCTTTAAATTATCCGGAAAAACCAAAAACGGTGTTTCCATTGGTGTACTGGAAAGTATTACGGCAGAAGAAAGAGCCAACCTTGCTCATTTTGAAGAAAGAGAGCAAGAGGCGGTTGAACCTATGACCAATTATTTTGTAGGCCGGATGCAAAAGGATTTTAACAAAGGAAAGACCATTTTAGGGGGGATGGTTACAGCTGTGAACCGAAATATAACCAGCAATAACCTTGATTTTCTCCCTACAGCAGCCTATACCGGAGGTTTTGATTTTATACATAGCTGGAAAGACAGAACCTATTATGTGGGCATCAAAGGGATTTTCAGTCAGGTTCTGGGAGATGAGGCGGCTATCTATAGAACTCAAACCTCATCAGCCAGATATTTTCAGCGTCCGGATGCGGAGCACCTGTCTCTGGATTCTTCCCGGACTTCCTTATCCGGATACGGGACTACCCTTAAAATGGGTAAAAAGGGAGTCGGCCGTATCCGCTTTGAATCCAGTCTAACTCTCCGGTCTCCAGGACTGGAATTAAATGATATTGGCTATTTACGAAATGCGGATATGATTCATCACGGTACCTGGATGGGATACTATATCCGGGAGCCCTTCAGTATTTTTAGGAATTTTTATCTTAATCTGAACTACTGGCTGTACTGGAATTTTAATCAGGAAT
>CAZKMO010000150.1:0-8301 GCA_964554015.1 uncultured bacterium | reverse complement strand
GGGTGGTTTGTTTGATGAGGAGACTGGGTTGGTGAGATTCGGGGCCAGGGATTATGATGCGGTTGTGGGGAGGTGGACAGCGAAGGATCCGGTGGATTTTGATGGAGGTGATACTAATTTATATTGTTATGTTGTTAATGATCCTATCAATAGTTTAGACATCCGAGGATTAGCTAAAACGATTAATCTCAGTAAATATGTACAAGGACTCAGCATATTAGTGAAGAATTATATTGAATTGAAAGTTGTAGAAAAATATATGAAAAATAATGGTATAAAAGACTATACAACTGAGGATAAATATTTTCATTGTAAAGGCAGGTGACCAGAACATATTTAGAAATCGTGTGGCATTGCCTTTAGGCAATGTTTAATTAACACGACCTAAAGGTCGTGCCACACGTTATATAAAATGTGATATGCTAAGGTCACCCGTCGTGTGAATCTGTGGCTAAAAAAATGTCATACCAAGTCGTAACGATACATTTTGTTCTTATCAGGATTGTCACCCTTCGACAAAGCCTGTCATGAGTATAGTCGAATGGCTCAGGGTGTCGATTTAATGGCCTTTTGGTTAGTGCTGAAGGTTTTATGTTTTTGTCTTCTCCCTTGAGGGAGAGGATTTAGGAGAGGGTGTACTCACCCACTTGATCCCTCTCTCTTATTCAAATAGAAAAGATTTGTGATGAGAATAACAGTTTTCACTTGCATCATTTTCATATGTTTATTATCTTTATTTTATAATAATTAAACGAAAATACAGATGATTATTCCACTCTTCAATGTACATTAGAAGAATTGTTGCCAGAATACATTGATATTGTTAATAATACTACCAATTCCAATTTTTTTTTACCGGTATCTATAAAAAATATTAGGAGGGTGACATGAAGAAAGGATTTTTGTTAGTTGTATTAACAAGCCTGGTTTTTCTCTTTTCCTGCCAGAAAAAATCAGAAACCTCTTCTGAATCTGAAATTTCAGCAACCCCTCAGGTAGCAGCACAGCTGGCCGAGGAGCTGGATCTCAACCAGGCAGTGATTAAAACCCCACCCCCGGTTGTTTCCACCACCGCCGTACTGGATATAGAGTTCAGCCAATCCGTGGCACCGTCACATTTTATCGGCAATATCCTGGATGAAAATCCCTTTTCCTTTGATCCGTCCCTAAAGGGCAGTGCCAGCTGGCTTTCCCATCGATTGATCAGATTTACTCCGGAGAAAAATCTGCCCCCTGGGCAGCAATTCCAGGGAAAGCTGATAGGCAAAGTTGCTTTGGGAAAACAAAAGAAGGTAAATGATTTTCTCTTCAGTTTCAAAGTGGCGGAACAGGAAGTGCTCTCTCTGGAGGGTGATTTTAAACCTGTCCCCCAGGAACGCAATAAGGTTCAGTATCGGGGAACAGTCACCTTTGCCCAGCAGGTTAGTATTAATGACATACAAAAAGATTTGCGTATGAAAGGCCCCCGGGGAAAACTCGATCTTACTCTAAAACAGGGGGAGGAGTATAATGAAGTCATCTTTACCACAGAATCCATACTGCGGACAGCCAAAGGGCAGAATTTTACGGTTGAACTACCCAGGAAGTATACAGCCAATGGGAGCAAATGGAAAAGGGAGATATTCCTTTCCGGAATAGATATTTTTCGGGTGGTCACCCATATGGACCTGAGTAATGCGGAAAATGAGAAACTCACCTATGCTTTCCGGTTCAGCGATCCCCTTCCCGCCAATACCGATCTCTCCGGCTATATCACCATAACTCCGGAAACTCCTTTTGAACTCCGCATACAGGAAAAATATGTCATGGTACAGGGCGACTTTCTGCCGGGACAAACCTATACCATTACCATTGCCCAAGGATTCCCCTCGGTGTACGGGAACAAACTGGAGAATGACTATAGCACGGATTTTTCCTTTGAAAATATAAAACCGGAAGTACGGTGGCTCTCAGAAGGGGTGTACCTGCCCAGCAGCAATGAATATAAACTTCAGTTCAAGACAGTTAATGTCCGCAGGATTCGAGTTCAGGTTACCCAAATTCTGCCCCAGAATATAGGATTTTTTCTCCAAACCAATGTCCTTTCTGAAGAAAATAGAAATCAAAGATCGAGATATAGTTCTTTCCAATACAATGATTTGAATCGGGTAGGAGTCTCTATTTACAATAAGGTTCATGAAATCACGGATAAAAAGAACAATTGGATCAAGACCGAGCTGGATTTAACTCCGGTTTTCCAAAGTAAGAAAAATTCGGTTTTTGTGGTGCAGCTGCGGTTTAACAGCAATGATCTGACCGGACGGTGTGTTACGGATCGGCAGAACCTTCAACCCGGAGACCTATTTTATGAGGAAGATAACTACTATGACAATCCCTGTAGATACGGGTATTATTATGATCACGGAAATAGAAGTAAGTTACTCATCGCTTCTGACATTGGCCTCACGGTTAAAAAGGCTGACAGGAAAATTCATGTTTTTGCCTCCAATGTGAATTCGGCCCGACCGATCTCAAATTTATCTTTGGGACTCTACTCCTATCAAAACCAGCTCCTTGCCACCAAAAGCACCAATGGTAACGGATATGTGGAATTTGATAGTGACCAAGGCTCCTATCTTTTGGGAAAACATGCATCCGGAATCGCCCTGATAGAACTCAATCACCCTGACTGGCAGATCAATAATTTTGACATTTCAGGAATTTCCCGGAGCCAGACAAGCACCACTATGTTTATCTATACGGATCGGGGTGTGTACCGGCCCGGAGATACCATTCACCTTTCTGCCATCATTCGAACCAATAATAAATCCCCGGCTGAAAAACAGCCGGTTCTCCTGGAAGTGAAAAATCCCAAAGGTCAGGTAATCCTCAACCAGCGCACCCAGTGCGGATTTAATGGTCATATCTCTTTTGCCATTCCCACTGAACTGACCGATCCCACCGGAAAGTGGACTGCCAGGCTGGAAATGGGCGGACACAAGTTTTATCATGCCTTAAAAGTTGAAACCGTCAAGCCTAATCGATTAAAAATTACCCTGGATATGCCTGATGAAATCTTTTCACCTTCCCTGAAATTCCAGGGGACTCTCACCACCAAGTACCTTTTTGGGGCGCCTGCCGCGGGTCTGCGGGCGGTTATGGAGGCGGACATATCCAGCCGGAATTTTCACACCCCCAAATATGGCGACTATATTTTTTATTCTCCTCTCAACACATATTCACGGCGATCAAAAAAATTGGGGGAACAAACCTTGGATGACCAGGGGCAGTGGCATTTCAGTTTCCCCATACCCGAGGTATCCCGAGCACCGGCCTTGCTTAATGCTGATCTGAAGATGACGGTTTATGAGAAGGGAGGCAATTTTGTCCAGCAGCGTGCCAGTAAGATCATTTATCCTTATACAGGATATGTGGGAGTCAAGGATGTGTTTAACCGGTGGTCCACTCAGATGAATCAGAAAGTATCCGTTCCCATTATTGTGGTGGATAAAGACGGCAAACCCCTGGAAGGGCATCGCCTGCGGGTACGATTGTATGTCAACACCAAATATTGGTGGTATCATTATGATGATCGGGAGCAGCGGGATTTCAGATCCAGGGAAACCACCTATAAGGTAGATGAAAGACTCTATCAGTCCAAAAAGGAGCCCCTCCTGCATGCATTCGAGATTGACGACCGGGGAAGCCATTTTCTGGAAGTGACGGATCTGACTTCCGGACATCAAACCGGATTTTTCTTTTATGCTTCCCGCTGGGGCGAAGAGGTGGTACAGGATGAAAAACAACGGATGTTTCTGCAAATTACTTCGGATAAAAATATCTATTATGTGGGTGATAAGGCAACCCTCACTGTTCCCACCCCGGAAAAAGGCATGGTCTGGTTTACCCTGGAAAAAGGCGACCGCATTCTCCAGCGACAATGGAAACCGGTGACTGAAAAGGAAACCTCCTTTACTGTGGACATTACTCCGGAGATGCTGCCTAATTGTTATGCCTCCATTAGCCTGATTCAGCCCCATAATCAAAACACCAATGATGTGCCCATGCGGCTCTACGGTATTAAAACCCTCTATGTGGAGGATGCAGACACCCGGCTTCCCCTGACTCTTTACACCCCTGAGAAACTGGAGCCCAAGAAATCCTTCAGTATCCGGGTGAAATCAAAATCCTCCCGGAAAGCAACCTATACCATTGCCATCGTGGATGAAGGGCTTCTGGATCTCACCGGATTTCAGACTCCTTCTCCCTGGGATTTTTTCTTTCAGAAGATTCGGCTGATGGTGCGGACCTGTGATAATTTTGAAGAAATCATGGGCCTCCTCTTTCCGGATATGGATACATTCCTTACTATCGGGGGTGGAATGCTGGCTGCAGAGGCTGCCCGGGAAAAACGTCTGGATCAAAGTAAAGTGCAACGGTTTAAACCGGTTGCCCTTTTTCAGGAACCCCTCACCATCAATCCGGGAGAAACCATTACCACGGATTTTACCATGCCCAATTATGTAGGTGCGGTTCGCATCATGGTGGTCGGTTCAGCCGGGCACAGTTATGTTTCTCTGGAAGAAACCGTACCAGTCAAGCAGCCCTTGATGATTCTGCCCACTATCCCCAGAGTAGTGCGGCCGGAAGACACCTTTGCTGTTCCGGTATCGGTTTTTGCCCTGGATCCTTCGGTCAGAGAGGTAAATGTTTCCCTTGCTGTCACTCAGAATCTTAAAATAATCGGATCCGAAACAATCCCCCTTACTTTTACCCAACCGGGTGAAAAAGACTGTCAGTTTACCCTTACGGCCGGTCAGGCGGTAGGGGCTGATTCCATTACCGTAGAGGCGGTGTCCGGGAGCAATCGGGCAGATTACACGGTGACCCTGCCTGTTACCAGTGCCAATCCTTTTTATACAGAGGTGACTGATACTGTACTGAGAAAAGGCAGCCTGGTTTTGGTTCCCCAGAAGTTCGGACTTAAGGGCACCAATGCGGCCCGGATTGCCTTTTCCCGCCTGCCGGATATTCAGCTGGACAGACGCCTTAAGTTCCTTATTCGGTATCCCTATGGATGTATAGAGCAGACGGTCTCATCTGTCTTTCCCCAGCTTTTTCTGGCTCATTTGACAGATCTGAAATCGTATCAGAAGCAGGCAGTTACGGATCATATTAATGCTGCTATGGAACGGTTGGTACGATATCAGATTTCAGGAGGATTTGCTTACTGGCCCCTATCTCAGTATCATACCAGCCATTATAACGACTGGGGTACCAGTTATGCCGGGCATTTTCTCCTGGAGGCAAAAAATCTGGGATACCATGTGCCTCCCTCTCTTTATAATCACTGGCTTAAGGATGCCCAAAATCGGGCAAAAATTGTAAACAAGAAAAATCATCGATATCAGACCTACCGATTATTCCTTTTAGCTCTGGCTGAAAAACCTGATATGGGGGCTATGAATCTGGTGCGGGAGAATTATTTTAAGGATCTGGATCCCCTCTCCAAAAAATTATTAACGGCTGCCTACTATATCAGCGGTCAGAAAAATATAGCCTTAGAGATGGAGAAAACTCCCTTCACCGAGGTTAATCCATACCGGGAACTGGGCGGTACCTACGGATCCTCGCTTCGGGACATGGCCCTGATGACCTACCTCTGCCTGAAAATGGAAGATGTGCAGACGGCATCCCGCCTGCTGCAAAAGGTTAACCGTTCCTTTAAATCCCGGGGCTGGTATTCCACTCAGGAGACTTCCATGACCATTTTAGCCCTGGGCACCTACTACCGGGCTGTACCCTTTACAGGAGGTGGTGTCAAATTTCAGGTAACCAGGGAAGGTCAGGATACTCAAAAAATAAATCTCACCGGATATAAGATCACCCTGGAGCTGGAAGATATGTGGGGTAAAAAGATCACCATTTCCTCAGAAGATGAAAATCCTCTTTTCGTCTATCTCTATCAGGAGGGTATTCCTCTGGAAGATCGCATCCGGACCGAACACAGCGGTCTGGAACTGACCCGAAATTTTTATGATGATAATGGAAATCCCCTTACTATTGATACCCGAAATCAGGGAGATCCTTTCTGGGTTATATACACAGTGAAAAGCACCTATGGTGAGAAACTGGAAAACCTGGCTCTTTCCAGCATTTTTCCTGCCGGCTGGGAGATTATAAATTTTCGGGTCACGGGAGAAAAACCACCGGCCTGGATACAGGGACAATGGATAAGCGGAGGTACCTACATGGATATCCGGGATGACCGTATTAATTGGTTTTTTGATCTATCCCAGGGGAGAATTATGAAATTCAGTGCTAAAATCAATCCCACCTTTAAGGGGGATTATGCCCTGCCGCCGGTGGTGGTGGAGGCCATGTATTCTCCTGAATTTTATGCCCGCATTCAGGGTGGAAGGGTTGTGGTGCAATAAAAGGCTGTTGAAAAAAAATCAAACCCCGGGTGTCCGGAGGGCCCCGGGTGTTTGTTATGGAATCAAAACTCAAAAGTCTTAACTTTTCCGTAAAATGAAAGGATGTAGGTTTGTGAAGTTAGGCAGCTTCTGGCAGAAATTTGTTTCCCTACCCAGGGAAAGAGGGAGAATGATCAATAGAAAATCATTTTCTAAAATATATGAAAATTATACCTGCAGGATTTGGAAGTGGTTGAAAAAATATTCTCTGCTCTCCTTTATGCATAAACATAATGTACAGATTGTATGCTGCGGGGTGCTCTTTCTTTTCCTGGGATGGCTGTTTTGGCCCCTGTCCTCTCCCTTTCCTCATGAGTACTCGACTTTGTTTTTCGATTCCCAGGGTGAACTTCTGCGGGCAACCCTGGCCAAAGATCAGCAGTACCGTTTTCCTCCCGGTTCAAATTCACTCCCGGAAAAGTATAAAACCGCACTTATTGTATGTGAAGACAAACGGTTTTATCAGCACTGGGGGGTAGATCCTCTGGCTTTGGTGCAGGCGGCAGTTACCAACCTCAAAGCAGGGGATATTATTCGCGGAGGCAGTACTATTCCCATGCAGATAGCCAGGCTGGCCCATCCCAAGAAAAGGACGCTGTTTAATAAAATGCGGGAATGTTTTTTTGCTTTGAAGCTTTCGGTCCATTTCAGCAAAGAGGAGATATTGAAAATCTATGCCGATCATGTGCCCATGGGGGGTAATGTGGTGGGAGTAAGAACAGCTTCCTACAAATACTTTGGCAAGTCCCTGGAGGAATTGACCTGGGCGGAAGCTGCTCTTTTTGTGGTGCTTCCCAATTCACCTACTTTTATTAATCTCTCCCAAAAACGTCCCCTGCTTCTGGAGAAAAGGAATCGGCTTTTGGGCAGATTAGTCAAATTGGGAATCATGGAGCAAAACACTTCGGAGCTTGCCTGTCTGGAGCCTCTTCCTGACGGTCAACAGAATTTTCCCTTTAGGGCTCCCCATTTTACGGATTTTCTCACTGGTCACTGCCAGCCGGGAACCAGGGTGGTAACCACTCTGGATAAAACATTGCAGAATGGGGTGGAGGAAGAAGCTTATCGATTTTCGCATTATCTGCAAAATGCAGGCATTGCCAATCTGGCGGTTCTGGTGGCCGAAACTCAAACCGGCAGGGTGCGGGTCTATATTGGCTCTCAGAGCTTTAGCGATTCCCTGCAGGGCGGCCAAATAGACGGAGTGCAGGCTTTTCGGTCTACGGGCAGCTTGCTCAAACCTTTTCTTATTGCCGGAGTTCTGGACCGCGGTCCTTACACCATGGCTTCCGTGGTTCAGGATGTGCCCACTTTTTACGGGACCTTTGCTCCCCAGAATGCATCCAAAACTTTTCAGGGTTTGGTGGATTTGCAAACACTGCTTATTCAGTCCCTTAATGTGCCCACAGTCAGACTTCTCAATCAGTATGGGGTTTGGGATTTTTACAATTTTTTAAAAAAGAGTAATCTCAAAGGTCTTTTCCGTACACCGGAGGGCTATGGGCTCTCTCTTATCCTGGGGGGTGCGGAAGCCAGTCTCTGGGAAATGGTGCAGCTTTACCTGACCTTGGGAAATTTGGGGCAGGAAAAACATTTATGTATCCGGGAACCAGAAACTGCCAACATCCAATCTGAGAAGCAAAGGTACAGTAAAGGGGCGGCCTGGCTGGTGCTTAATTCTCTGAGTCAGCTTGCCAGGCCAGGGGCAGAATTTTACTGGGAGCAGTTCAACAACCAGATACCGGTTGCCTGGAAGACAGGAACCAGTTACGGACAAAAAGACGGCTGGGCTATGGGTGTCAATAAACAGTGGGTTGTGGGTGTCTGGGTAGGTAATTTTACGGGT